>NZ_JBFSUV010000003.1:0-200820 GCF_041467515.1 Vibrio sp. 10N.247.311.12 | reverse complement strand
ACTGAGCCCGTAGAGGACTTTCACCTCCTAGATCAACGCCATGCTCGGCGCACAATAAAAAAGGGCTGATGCTTTCACATCAACCCTTCCATTATTTGCTTTATAACTCTATGAATCGTACTCGATTATAGACCTGCAGCGGCAAATACTTGGTTAACAATCTCTTGAGCTTCTGCTTCGATTGCTTTTAGGTGCTCTTCACCTTTAAAGCTTTCACAGTAGATCTTGTAGATGTCTTCAGTGCCTGATGGACGAGCAGCGAACCAACCGTTCTCAGTTGTCACTTTAAGGCCACCAATCGCAGCGCCATTACCAGGAGCATGCGTTAAACGAGCAGTAATCGCATCGCCAGCAAGCGTTTCAGCAGAAACCATCTCTGGAGAGAGCTTTTTCAGCACGTCTTTTTGTGCGCCATTTGCTACCGCTTGAATACGGTTGTACTTAGATTCACCGTGTTTAGCAGCCAGCTCTTCGTAGTACTCTTGTGGGTTCTTACCTGTAACGGCTGTGATCTCAGCCGCAAGTAGGCAAAGAATTAGACCATCTTTATCTGTTGACCAAGGCGTACCGTCTTTACGTAAGAAAGATGCACCTGCACTCTCTTCACCACCGAAACCAAACTGACCGTTGTAAAGGCCATCAACGAACCATTTGAAACCAACTGGCACTTCACAAAGTTCACGACCTAAGTCTGCTACTACACGGTCGATCAATGCGCTTGATACCAAAGTTTTACCAACAGCAACGTCTTTACCCCAACCTTCACGGTTACGGTATAGGTAATCAATACAAACCGCTAAGAAGTGGTTTGGATTCATCAAACCTTTAGGTGTCACGATACCGTGGCGATCGTAATCTGGGTCGTTACCAAATGCTAGAGCGTACTCGTCTTTAAGCGCCAGTAAGCCTGCCATTGCGTATGGAGAAGAACAGTCCATACGAACTACGCCATCTTTATCTAGAGACATGAATTGGAATGAAGGGTCAACCGCTTCACTTACCAGAGTAAGATCTAGATTGTACGCTTTACCAATTTGACGCCAGTAATCAATACCGCTGCCACCCAGTGGATCAACACCAATCTTGATGTTTGCTTTCTGGATCGCTTCCATATCCACGACGTTAACCAAATCAGCGACGTATGGCGCGACTAGGTCAACTTCTTTTACTAGCTCAGACTGTTTAGCCTGTGCGATAGGCGTACGCTTAACACCTTGCATTTGCTCAGCAATGATCACGTTCGCACGGTCTTCAATCGCTTGAGTCAGTTCAGCTTCAGCTGGGCCACCGTGTGTCGGGTTGTATTTAATACCGCCGTCTTGAGGTGGGTTATGTGAAGGCGTGATAACAATGCCGTCGGCTTTTTTGTCATTCACTAGGTTGTGCGTAAGAATCGCGTGCGAGATACCAGGTGTTGGAGTAAAGCCGTTGTTTTCTTGAATAATAACTTCAACACCGTTCGCTACAAGCACTTCGATAACCGTAGAGAACGCAGGCTCAGATAGAGCGTGAGTATCTTTACCTAAGAAAAGAGGGCCAGTTGTACCTTGCTCGGCACGAACTTCAGCAACCGCTTGTGCAATTGCTAGAATGTGGTTTTCGTTAAATGTTGATTTGTCTGCTGTACCGCGGTGACCTGAAGTACCGAAAAGTACTTTATGATCTGGGTTCGTAGCATCCGGTTGCTGTAAGAAATAGTTAGCAACTAAAGCCGGGATATTATGAAGATCTTCCTGCTGAGCTTTCTGCCCAGCACGAGGGTGCATAGCCATTTTTCGACATCCTTATATATAAAATTTTAAAACAAAAAAACCTCATAATATCTTCTTATCCATGGATATTATGAGGTTTAAATCAGATTTCGTTAAATTGAACCTGTTACTTTTTCTATCAATTCTGCTTGGAAATTCATGCGGCTCATAAGCTGCTCAACCATCTGTCTTTTTCGGCTTGTATTGTTATTAGTAATAACCCAAAAAGGACTTTGTGGAATAGCTTTAGGCTTAGTCGTGTTGCCGTTTGCTAGCAAGGTCTCTTCGTTATCTGCAAAGTAAACGCGCTTACGGCCTTTTACTTGAGTTGCTTCTGAAAAGCTTAAAGGGTCGATTTTATGCAGTGTTGATAACACAAGCATGAAACGATCAATGGCTTTCTTTAGTGATGCAAACTCATCTGATATTAGTAGTGAGCGCATTTCTTTAACGCCATCGAACTTCTCTGGAGTAAAGCCTACCTCTTTGCTAACAACGATACCTTTTGGCTCAACGATCTCTTCGATCGGAGCCATGCCTTGGCTGTCAACCTGTAACAAGCGGCGCAGAATATCTGAAGCGCTTTCGCCAATACGTTCTGTCTGACCCGCAATAAAACGGTATAGGTCCTCATCAACCTCAATTGTTTTCATTCGCTTTTCACAATCTCAATGTTTAAACTCTGGGGGATTATAGCGAGATCCGCGCGGATACTCTACGTCAAACCCACCATGAATAAGATAAAAATGTCAGTACAGCTCAACTATAAAATTGAAGGTGAGGGTCACACCATTGTTTTGATCCATGGATTATTCGGTAATCTGGACAACCTTGGCTTGCTCGCTAGGGATCTAAAAGCCGATCATCAGGTACTTAGTATCGATCTCCGCAACCACGGTCAATCCTTCCATAGTGACACTCATAACTATCAAGCGATGGCACAAGACGTGGCTCAACTGCTGCATGATCTTAAGTCAGAAGACGTCACTGTGATTGGTCACTCGATGGGTGGCAAAGTAGCGATGGCACTGACACAACATCTTGCGCTGCATAAATTGATTGTCTTGGATATGGCTCCGGTCGCGTACACTCAGAGTCGCCACGACAACGTATTCGCAGGCCTGCAAGCCGTGATAGAAGAAGAGCCGACTTCACGCTCAGATGCACTCAAGGTTCTCGCAAAACATATCGAGATCGATGGCGTTCGCCAGTTTTTAACCAAATCTTTGTTCAAAACAGAGCAAGGCATCATGGAATGGCGCTTCAATGTTGCTTCGTTATTGAGCAACTACCCACATATTATTGGTTGGGAACCGATCGAGAAAACCTCGGTCAAAACCTTGCTCATTAAAGGTGGGGATTCAGATTACCTCACCGCAGAACATCAAGCAGCCGTTCAGCAGCAATTTTCTAACGCTAAGGCTCATGTCATTGCCAACACAGGTCACTGGCTGCATGCTGAAAAACCAGCAGAAGTACTTAGAGCAATTAGAAAATTCATCGCTTAACTGCGCTTTTTCGTGCAGATAAATGAGAGCTGTGTAATTACTGCAGATTAACTTTATCTCACAACAGTGATATAGTGCGCCCAAGCAAAATTGGTATATAAGGTTCCCATGCTTTACGACTACATGAACATCATCGAATCTGTTGGTTTAGATCTCCTGTTTGCCGCGATTTTCTTTTTAATCGGTATGGCAATTAAGGACGTTCTCAAGCAGGGAAATGTTCCTCCATTTGGTCGTCGCATCGTATGGTTAGTACTTTTCCTTGGCTGTGCGGGTTTTATCGCCAAAGGGATAATCCAACTAAGCTGGGAAGGAACTGGGATCTAACGATTCTCTTCCGAACTTTATTACACCGACAACAGACAAAATGAAAGGTAATGATTCTATGGCAAGTGTAGGTCTCTTCTTTGGTAGCGATACAGGTAACACTGAAGCTGTTGCTAAGATGATTCAAAAGCAATTGAGCAAACAGCTCGTTCACGTTCAAGACATTGCAAAAAGCAGCAAAGAAGATATCGATAACTTCGATCTACTGCTGCTTGGTATCCCTACGTGGTACTACGGCGAAGCACAATGTGATTGGGATGACTTTTTCCCAGAGCTAGAAGCTATTGATTTCTCAACTAAGCTTGTTGCTATCTTTGGTTGTGGCGACCAAGAAGATTATGCAGAATACTTCTGTGATGCTATGGGTACTATCCGTGACATCGTTGAAGCGAAAGGCGGTACTATCCTAGGTCACACATCAACTGAAGGCTACGAATTCGAAGCATCGAAAGGTTTAGTTGAAGGCGATGACAGCCAATTCGTTGGTCTATGTATCGATGAAGACCGTCAACCTGAGCTAACTGATGAGCGCGTATCTAACTGGGTTAAACAAATCCACGAAGAGATGTGCCTAGCAGAGCTAGAAGACTAATTCTCTAGTGGTTGTTAATTGTTACAGTTAATAACCATTATGTAGATATGAAAAAACCTCCTTATAGGAGGTTTTTTGCTATTTAAAATCTATTAATTAGCACTCAGCCTCTAATGCTTCATCATCATCTCTAAATTGCGGCTTCTTTCTTACATAGAGGGTGCGTTGAATTTCTGAAACCACATTACCCTGCTTATCTTTCACGTGAATAATAAATTCGGGGAAACACTTTTCACCGAGTTGCGTCTGACGATAGATATCGTCAAGCTGCCCTTGCCTTATCTCAAAATCTGCATACAAGTCCGATTGCCCCGGCTTGATGAAGTTAATGCTCGCTTCTTTATCCCAAACATAATATCGTTCACCTAAAATTCCCATTAACATCAATGAGTAAACGGGATCGGTAAGAGAAAAGATACTGCCGCCATATTGAGTACGATTGGCGTTCTTATTCCACCAGCGTAGCTTAAGTACTGTCTTAACAACCCTAAAGTCAGTGCTAATGTGGGCTATTCGAATACCCGCTCCCCAAAAGGGAGGCCAAATATTAAGAGCAAATTTTACAATGTTGGGTTTATATATTTTTGCGAGTTGCTTATTCATAACAACATTCCATGTTCATATCAGAAACACCGTCACCTTGACTGGTCGTACCTCCACTATAAGTGAGATACTTCCAATTTACAAAACAGATTGTGATGTCAGTAAGTAACCCGTTGAAGTTCGTGGTTTATTGTTATGCCTGACTAAACTATAATGGTATTAATATTGAATTCTGTTAATTGCTGCAGATCATCAACAGGAAAGTATATGTCAGACAATAATCAAGCGCTAAAAGATGCAGGTCTTAAAGTGACCCTTCCACGGCTCAAAATTTTAGAAGTATTACAACAGCCAGACTGCCAACATATTAGTGCTGAAGATTTATATAAGAAGCTGATCGACCTAGGTGAAGAAATCGGTCTTGCAACCGTTTATCGAGTACTTAACCAATTCGATGACGCTGGCATTGTAACTCGTCACCACTTCGAAGGCGGCAAGTCTGTATTTGAACTTTCTACACAGCACCACCACGACCACCTTGTATGTTTAGATTGTGGCGAAGTGATCGAATTCTCTGATGACATCATCGAAGAAAGACAGAAAGAGATTGCTCAGCGTTACAACGTGCAACTAACAAACCACAGTTTGTACTTGTACGGCAAAAGCATTAACGGAGATTGCAAAGGCAATCCAGACGCGCATAAAGCGAAGTAGTAATACAGAACGCTGGCTTAGGCCGGCGTTTTTTATATGGTCACTACATAAGACGATTAATCGCAACTTATTCTATAATTGACGACTTTATTCAGATACAAAAAACCGGCTCTAAGCCGGTTTTTTATTGGGTCGTTTTTAACAAACTAAATACTCAAGCATTAAGCTTCAGTTTTACCCCATGTGTCACGTAGACCAACCGTGCGGTTGAAGACTAGTGCATCTGCTTTAGAGTCTTTCGAATCCACACAGAAGTAACCTGTACGTTCAAACTGGTACGCTTGCTCTGCCACACCTTCTGCTAAGCTAGGTTCAACAAAACCATTTAGCGTAACAAGAGATTCAGGGTTTAGCGTTGCAGCGAAGTCATCAGCAGCGGCTGGGTTTGGCACTGTGAATAGACGATCGTACAAACGAATCTCAGCAGGCAGTGCTTTATCAGCAGATACCCAGTGGATAACGCCTTTCACTTTGCGGCCATCTGCAGGGTTCTTACCCAATGTTTCATTGTCGTAAGAACAGAAGATAGTCGTAATGTTGCCTTCTGCATCTTTTTCGATACGTTCAGCTTTGATCACGTAAGCACCACGCAGGCGAACTTCTTTACCTAGAACCAAACGCTTGTACTTTTTGTTTGCTTCTTCACGGAAGTCATCACGCTCAATCCAAACTTCACGTGTAAATGGTACTTCACGAGTGCCCATTTCTGGCTTGTTTGGGTGATTTGCAACCGTTAACGTTTCTACTGTATCTGCTTCGTAGTTTTCGATAACGATCTTAACTGGATCCAGAACAGCCATTGCACGAGGTGCATTTTCGTTCAGATCATCACGGATGCAAGATTCAAGTGAACCGAACTCAATCATGTTCTCTTGCTTAGTTACACCAATACGCTTACAGAATTCACGAATCGAGCTTGAAGTAAAACCACGACGACGTAGGCCAGAAATAGTAGGCATGCGTGGGTCATCCCAACCTTGAACTAGGTTTTCAACCACAAGTTGGTTCAGCTTACGCTTAGACATCACTGTATATTCAAGATTCAGGCGGCTAAACTCGTACTGACGAGGTTGGCAGTCAATCGTGATGTTATCTAGAACCCAATCGTACAAACGACGGTTATCTTGGAATTCAAGCGTACAGATAGAGTGCGTAATACCTTCCAGCGCATCAGAGATACAGTGAGTAAAGTCGTACATTGGGTAAATGCACCACTTGTCAGCCGTTTGATGGTGGTGAGCAAAACGAACACGGTAGATAACAGGATCGCGCATAACCATGAACGAAGAGCTCATGTCGATCTTAGCACGTAGACACGCTTTACCTTCTTCAAAGCCACCGTCACGCATTTTTTCAAACAACGCTAGGTTCTCTTCAGGGCTGCGGTCACGGTATGGGCTCGCTTTACCAGGCTCTTTTAGCGTGCCACGGTACTCACGGATTTGATCAGGACTTAGCTCGTCAACATACGCTAAGCCTTTATTAATTAATTCCACAGCATAAGCGTAAAGCGTATCGAAGTAGTTTGATGAGTAACAAATATCACCAGACCATTCGAAGCCTAACCAGCTTACATCATTCTTAATTGACTCAACGTATTCAACGTCTTCTTTTTCAGGGTTTGTATCATCGAAACGAAGATTACATTGTCCCTGGTAGTCCTGAGCAATACCAAAGTTCAAGCAAATAGATTTAGCGTGACCAATGTGCAGGTAGCCATTTGGCTCCGGCGGGAAACGAGTATGCACGCTACTGTGTGTACCATCCGCTAAATCTTTATCAATAATTTGGCGAATGAAATTCGATGGACGAGCCTCAGCTTCACTCATCTATAGCACCTCTATGTATTTAGTATTGTCAGAGAAAGTTATCTTTCGTCCCCAAGAAAACGGTCGCTTATAGCGCCAGTCAAAGATAGAAAGATCATTGTTGCTAATCATCCACAATTCTTAGCCTTTGCACAATAAGAACCGTCCGTTAATTGCGATTATTTCTGCTATTCGATGAAGAATAGAACGAACCGTGTTCGCTGGTCTTAAACTGCAGGCACAAAAAAGCCTCCCATGTGGGAGGCTTTCAATTTGACACTTACTTAAGAGTAACTTTACGTCTTAATTAAGTACTTCCCTTACTGTGGAAGTTTTACATCAGATAGGTCTTCGCCTGCACCAATAGCTTTCATTTCGCCAGCTACGATTTCAGCTAGTGGGCCTAGGATAACCTGTAGGTTGTTTTCACCTAGTTTAACCACACCTTTAGCACCAAGTTTCTTAAGAACAACTTCATCTGCAACAGAGCGGTCTTTAAGAGTTAGACGTAGACGAGTGATACAAGCGTCGATTGAAGTTAGGTTGTCGTGACCACCTAGAGCTTTCAGGTATTGACGTGCAAGGTCGCCCTTTGGTGCTTCGCCAGCAGGAGCTGCAACAGCTTCGTCATCATCTTCACGACCTGGCGATTTCAAGTTGAAAGCGCGGATTGCGAAAGAGAAAGTGAAGAAGTATAGAGCACCGAAGCCAAGACCGATTAGTAGTAGTACGAATGGTTTAGTTGCTAGACCCCAGTTCAATACGAAGTCGATAAGACCAGCAGAGAAACCGAAACCGTGCAGAGTACCAAACATGTTAGCAACTACTAGAGACAAACCTGTAAATACAGCGTGCATTGCGTATAGAGCAGGAGCTAGGAATACGAACATGAATTCTAGCGGCTCTGTGATACCTGTTAGGAATGAACAGAATGCAACTGAGAATAGTGCGCCACCAACTTGGCTACGTTTTTCAGCAGGAGCAGCTAGGTACATTGCAAGTGCAGCACCTGGTAGACCGAACATCATTACTGGGAAGAAACCGTTCATGAATACGCCAGCGCCTTTATCGCCGCCGAAGAAACGGTGTAGGTCGCCAGATTTAACTGTTTCAGTTACTTCTTTAACAGTTGCAACAATTTCTGGGTTAACTGAGTTAGCAAATTCAAATGTGTACTCTTGACCAACAACTAAAGTTTTAGCTAGTGCAGGGTCAACACAAAGTTGAGAGAAGCCTTCTGCAGCAACTACGATCTCTTGACAAGAGCCCATACCGAACCAGAAGTACGAGTTCAGTACATGGTGTAGACCTACTGGGATAAGTGCACGGTTAAGAGTACCGTAAACAAATTGACCGATAGCGCCAGACGTTGAAACTGCGTGAGCAAGTGCATCTAGACCAGATTGAACAGCAGGCCATACAACACCAAAGATTGCGCCAGCAACTAGAGCAAATAGACCAGCCATAATAGGAACTAGACGTTTGCCAGAGAAGAATGCTAGCCACTCTGGAAGACGAGTCGCGTGGAATGCATTGTAAGAGTGACCTGCGATGATACCTGCAAAGATACCGCCGAAGAATGACATATTTACACTAGCATCGATGTTTGTTGCGGTTGCTGTCAGAACAAAGTAAGCAACTGCACCAGCAAGACCTGCTGCGCCGTTACCGTCTTTAGAAAGACCAATAGCTATACCCAAACCAAACAATAATGGTAGTTGACTGAAGATTGCGTTACCAGCAGATGCCATGAATGCGATATCGAGTAAGTCTGGTTGACCCAGACGTAGCAGCAATGCCGCAATCGGAAGCGTTGCGATTGGTAGCATTAACGCCTTACCAAGCTTCTGCGCATATCCTAGAATATTCACCAGTTGTTTCCCCCTATAGGATTTTTTAGAATTCGTTTGAGAAACTTATTTTAGTCGCTCAATTTAGTCCTATTCAGTGTATTCAATTAATTTTGCCCCGCAAATTAAAACCTTACCATTTGTGATCCTAATCACCAGTTTTTACCAAATCCAGAGGTTTTTGCTAGCGAGATCATAAAACTTATTTTATCATTCAAAAAAATGAACATTTATGGATAAAATCCAAATCTAATCATTAGGCAAAAAGATGGTAACTCCGGGCTTATAGAGCACCGTGAATAATCATTATTGATGGACCTAAATGTATAATAAAAATCAATTGTTCATATGTTTTTCAACAACTTAAATCGCTTCTCATTTTGAAGCCGTTTGCCCATAAAAGATAAATCGTTACGTAAATGATGCTCGCAAACTAAGTCCGCATTTAGGTAACGAACGAATTTAAAAGATCTCACGAAATAAGGATTAGCTGACTATGTACGCGCTAAGTAACTGTAAAATTTACACTGGTAGTGATGTTCTAACCGATCATGCTGTTGTAATCGAAAACGAACTGATCAAAAAAGTCTGTCCTATCTCTGAATTGCCAGAAGGAATCGAGCTTCGCGACCTAGACGGAGCAAACCTAAGCCCAGGTTTCATTGACCTACAACTGAATGGTTGTGGCGGTGTAATGCTTAACGATGAGATCACTGCAGAAACCATGCAGATCATGCACAAAGCAAACCTGAAATCTGGCTGTACTAGCTTCCTACCAACGCTTATCACCTCTTCAGACGAAGATATGCGTGCGGTTATTACGGCAGCTCGTGAATACCATAACCAGTACCAAAACCAATCTTTAGGTCTGCACCTTGAAGGCCCTTACCTAAACGTTGCGAAAAAAGGCATCCATAGCGTCGATCACATTCGTAAATCTGACAACGAAATGATTGAGCTTATCTGTGAGAACCGTGACCTTGTTGCAAAAGTAACATTGGCTCCAGAGCTTAACGACCCTGAACACATCGAACGCCTGCACAAAGCTGGCGTTGTCGTTTCTATCGGCCACACCAACGCAACTTACGCAGAAGCGCGTCAAGGTTTCGAATCTGGTATCACGTTCGCCACTCACCTGTTCAATGCAATGACGCCGATGGTTGGTCGTGAGCCTGGCGTTGTTGGCGCGATTTACGATACTCCTGAGGTTTACGCTGGCATTATTGCCGACGGCTTCCACGTTGATTACGCAAACATCAGAATTGCGCATAAAATCAAGGGAGAAAAGTTGGTATTAGTGACGGATGCCACAGCTCCTGCAGGTGCTGACATGGAATACTTTATTTTTGTCGGTAAGAAAGTATATTACCGTGATGGTAAGTGTGTTGATGAAAACGGCACACTGGGCGGCTCAGCTCTGACTATGATTGAAGCAGTTCAGAATACAGTTGAGCACGCTGGTATCGCTTTAGACGAAGCTCTTCGCATGGCTACGCTATACCCAGCTACGGCTATCGGTGTAGAAAGCAAGCTAGGTCGAATCAAAAAAGGCATGGTTGCAAACCTAGCTGTATTTGACCGAGACTTTAACGTTAAAGCGACTGTTGTTAACGGACAATACGAGCACAATTAAGTATGAATGGCGGACAAATAGGTAACGTAGACTTAGTTAAACAACTAAACAGTGCGGCGGTATACCGACTTATAGACCAACAGGGGCCTATCAGTCGTATACAAGTGGCTGATGTAAGCCAACTCGCACCGGCAAGTGTTACAAAAATTACCCGCCAACTTTTAGAGCGCGGCCTAATTAAAGAGGTTGCGCAGCAAGCGTCTACTGGCGGTAGACGCGCTATCTCCCTAACCACAGAAGTAGAGCCTTTTCATTCTGTTGCTGTGCGTTTGGGTCGAGACTACATTCAAATAAGCCTGCATGACCTTGGTGGTCGTGAATTGGCTTTCCAACAGCAAGACCTGAATTATTCAGACCAATCAGACCTTACCCAAGGCTTGGTCAATAACCTCAAAGCTTTCATTGCTGAGCATCAACCAAAGATCGATCAACTGATTGCTATTGGTGTCACGCTTCCAGGCTTGGTTAACCCAACGACCGGTGTTGTTGAGTACATGCCGAATACCGACATCGATAACCTCGCATTAAGCGACATTATTCGCGATACATTCCATGTTGCTTGTTTTGTTGGTAACGATGTTCGTGGAATGGCGCTTGCTGAGCACTACTTCGGTGCAAGTAAAGATAGCCAAGATTCTATTTTGGTCAGTGTTCACCGTGGTACAGGTGCAGGTATTATCGTTAATGGTCAGGTTTTCCTAGGTCATAACCGTAATGTGGGTGAAATTGGTCATATCCAAATTGATCCGCTAGGCGAGCAATGCCAATGTGGTAACTTCGGCTGTCTTGAAACAGTAGCGGCAAACCCAGCTATCGTTGAACGCGTGCAGAAGCTGATTAAACAAGGCTATGAGTCTTCTTTAACAGAGCTTGAGCATATTACGATTCAAGACGTTTGTGACCACGCGATTAATGGTGATGAGCTAGCCAAGCAAAGCTTAGTTCGAGTAGGAAACCAGTTAGGTAAGGCTATCGCGATGACGATTAACTTATTTAACCCTCAAAAAGTTATCATTGCTGGTGATATTACCAAGGCACAAGAGATTGTTTTTCCTGCAATTAAGCGCAATGTAGAGAATCAGTCGTTAACGACTTTCCATAGCGGCCTGCCTATTGTAGCATCACAGATCGATAAACATCCTACGATGGGAGCTTTTGCTATGATTAAGCGCGCCATGCTTAACGGCGTGTTACTGCAGAAGCTTCTCGAAGACTAGAGAAAACAATTCTGATTTTCCGCGGGCCGTGTTTGTATAAACACGGCCCGTTTTTTTAAGCTAGGGAACTACAACAACAAGTTATGGAACTTATATTAATATCCACTGCGTTTATCGCAGGATTTATTGCTTTAAAGTGTCACCTTCCCCCATTAGTTGGTTTTTTGGTTGCAGGCTTTGGGCTTTTTGCCTTTGGCTTTGAAACCAATGACACCATCATTACTTTAGCTGACCTTGGTGTCACGCTGCTTCTATTTACTATCGGCTTAAAGCTCGATATCAAAACCCTACTCTCTAAAGAGATCTGGGCTGGCGCGACAATCCACAACCTTTTGTCCACTCTGTTTTTCGCCGTCGCCCTGTTTGGCTTTAAGTTCTTAGGTATTTCATCGCTAGCTGCCATGTCGGTAGAACAGATCGTTCTGCTCGGTTTTGCTCTTTCATTCTCTAGTACTGTATTTGCGGTTAAGACTCTGCAAGAGAAAGGCGAAATGAATGCGACCTACGGAACGTTAGCGATTGGTATCTTGGTCATGCAGGATATCTTCGCCGTAGTATTCTTAACGGCTTCTACGGGCAAAATACCTGAGTGGTATGCAATTGCTCTGTTTGCCCTACCCTTATTACGCCCACTGTTCTACAAAGTGCTCGATTGGGTTGGTCACGGTGAGATGCTGGTTCTTTCCGGCATCTTCTTCGCATTAGTCGTCGGTGCTGGTTTATTCCATTTGGTTGGTGTGAAACCAGATTTGGGGGCTCTTGTTCTAGGTATGTTACTTACTGGTCACCCAAAAGCCTCAGAATTATCAAAGTCGCTGTTTAACCTTAAAGAACTTTTCCTTGTCTGTTTCTTCTTGAATATTGGTCTGTCAGAGCAACCAACCATTCAAGGCTTTATGCTCGCAATCTTGTTCTTGCTGATGCTGCCAGTGAAAGGTGTTCTCTACTTCTTGGTACTCAACCGCTTCAAGTTCCGTGTTCGAACGTCTCTACTTGCCTCGCTATCACTGTTTAACTATAGCGAGTTTGGCCTCATCGTTGGTGGTCTCGCCTTCAAGATGGGTTGGATGTCGGGTGATATCTTAGTTGCCGTTGCCATTGCAGTTTCACTGTCTTTTCTAATCGCTGCTCCTTTAAACCGAGCTGGTCATAAGCTTTATCAGCAGTCAGGTAAATGGCTAAAAGAGCATGCGTCAGAAAAGCTTCACCGACGTGATAAGCGAATTGACCCTGGTCGTGCCCAAGTGCTTATTCTAGGTATGGGCCGAATTGGTACCGGTGCTTATGACGAATTACGTACTCGCTATGGCAAGGTCAGCCTAGGTGTAGAAGTGCGTGAAGAAGCCGCGCACAACCACAGAAGCCAAGGCAGAAACGTGATTTCTGGCGACGCGACTGACCCAGATTTCTGGGAGCGAATTCTAGATACAGCAAACGTAAAGCTGGTGATTTTGGCAATGCCTCACCACCAAGGTAATCAAACCGCTTTAGAACAATTAAAGTCACGTAACTTTAAAGGCCAAATTGCGGCTATTGCTGAATATCCCGATCAACTCGAAACACTGAAAGAGAATGGCGTTGATGCGGCATTTAACATTTACAGCGAGGCTGGTAGTGGTTTTGCTCGCCACGTTTGCGAACAGTTAAATCCAAATATCAATAAAATCTAGTATTAGACAGTGTTCAACTAAACCTCTCAAAACTGCCTATTTTTCGCACTTTTGAGAGGTTTTTGTTTAAAAAACCAACCGCAATTAAACATCACACACCAAAAGCACATAAAAATTAGATAATTTCTAACAGAACACCCTTTATATTATTTTTTTGCTCACATCCGGTTGCTTTTTTTAGCCAGAATGGCAAATTGAATGCAGTTGATTTGGAAATTATTTAAAAGGAAGTTCTATGTGTTCAGTATTTGGCATTCTCGACATTAAAAGTGATGCCGCAGCACTTCGCCCTATTGCTTTAGAAATGTCTAAGAAGCTTCGTCACCGTGGTCCAGACTGGTCTGGTATCTATGCTGGTGAAAAAGCAATCCTTGCTCATGAACGTCTTGCTATTGTTGGCTTGAACAGTGGTGCTCAACCACTATACAGTCAAGACAAAAAGCACATTCTTGCAGTAAACGGTGAAATTTATAACCACAAAGAACTTCGTGCACGCTATGAAGATAAGTACCAGTTCCAGACTGATTCTGACTGTGAAGTTATCCTAGCGCTATACCAAGAGATGGGTGCAGACCTTCTAGAAGAGCTTAACGGTATTTTCGCATTCGTTTTATACGACGAAGAGAAAGACGAGTACCTAGTGGGCCGCGACCATATTGGTATCATCCCGCTTTACCAAGGTTACGATGAGCACGGCAACTACTACGTGGCTTCAGAGATGAAAGCATTGGTTGAAGTATGTAAGACGATCAGTGAATTCCCTCCAGGTAGCTTCTACTCTTCGAAAGATGCTGAACCTCAACGCTACTACATCCGCGATTGGAACGAGTACGCTGCGGTACAAGGCAACAGCACAAGCAAAGAAGAACTGACTGAAGCGCTAGAAGCAGCCGTTAAACGTCAACTAATGACTGACGTTCCTTACGGTGTACTTCTATCTGGTGGCCTGGATTCATCAATTACTTCAGCAGTTGCAAAACGCTTTGCGGCAATGCGTATCGAAGATGATGAGCAATCTGAAGCTTGGTGGCCACAACTGCACTCGTTCGCTGTTGGTCTTGAAGGCGCACCAGACCTTATCGCTGCTCGTGAAGTTGCGGACAAGATCGGAACTGTGCACCATGAGATGACTTACACTATTCAGGAAGGCCTAGACGCAATCCGTGACGTTATCTACCATATCGAAACTTACGATGTAACGACGATTCGTGCATCAACGCCAATGTACTTGCTGGCTCGTAAGATCAAAGCGATGGGCATCAAGATGGTACTTTCAGGTGAAGGTGCTGATGAAATCTTTGGTGGTTACCTGTACTTCCATAAAGCGCCAAACGCGAAAGAGTTCCACGAAGAGACAGTACGTAAACTGCTTGCTCTAAGCATGTTCGACTGTGCTCGTGCAAACAAATCGCTAGCGGCATGGGGTGTTGAAGGCCGTGTACCATTCTTGGATAAAGAGTTCATCGATGTCGCAATGCGTCTGAACCCTGAAGATAAGATGTGCGGTAACGGTAAGATGGAGAAACACATCCTGCGTGAGTGTTTTGAAGACTACCTACCAGATTCAATCGCATGGCGTCAAAAAGAGCAGTTCTCTGATGGTGTTGGCTACGATTGGATTGATACATTGAAAGCAACGGCTGAAGCAAAAGTAACGGATCAACAAATGGAAGCTGCTAAGTTCCGTTTCCCTTACAACACGCCAACAACCAAAGAAGGTTATGCTTACCGTGAAATCTTTGAGGAGCTATTCCCTCTAGAATCTGCGGCAGAGTGTGTACCTGGTGGTCCTTCAGTTGCTTGTTCATCAGCGAAAGCGATTGAGTGGGATGAGTCATTCAAAAACTGTGTCGACCCATCAGGCCGTGCAGTACAAGCCGTTCACAACGATGCTTACAACGCTTAGAGCGTTTTGAACAAATCCTAAAGACTAAAAAAGGCGCATTATGCGCCTTTTGTTTTAAGCCTATTTTTATTACTGCAGTTATGCGCGAGCTTGTAGTGCTTCGTTCTCAATACTGATTGGAATGACTTGGCTGATCATTTTCACCAGCATAATCGATCGAGCCTCACCGTCTTTCTGATCGAAAATAGCTTCAACCCCAGCAAATTGGCCACTCTGAATCTTAACTACCTGTCCAGATTCAAACTCAACACAACAATCTTCCACTTCGTTACTGCAGCACTTCTCAAACTCTTTAAGTTCAAACACCAAGTCTCCTTGGACTTCGTGCGGCAGTGAACCGAACTTAATAAAGTCCACAACGCCACGTGTTGAACGAACGGTCGTGAAGCTAGGACCTTGCTCATAGTCGAAGCGAACAAAGATGTAAGACGGAAACAGCGGTTCTTTGACCTGCTTTTCTTTCCCTCTCACCACCTTTTCGACTTCTATTTGAGGGTAAAAGCACTCTACCCCCTGATTCTCTAAGTGCTGCTGAGCGCGTTTTTGATCACCACGCTTACAGTAAAGCAAATACCAACGTTTCATTTGACTAGCCATTTTATATTTTTAGATATTTTACCACATGCCTAAAACGGTTAAATCACCATTAATAAAATGAATCGTTGCTAACGAAAAATAATGCGTAGCAGACCAATTTATCAACAAAAAGTTATAGGTGTCGGAGTGGTTAAGCATTGTACAGAGATCATTTAGAGATCAAAAGACTCATTGTTGTAAGCATATGTATGCCCCACCTAATGCGCATGCCACTCCCTTAAAACTCAAAATGATACACCAGAGCAATATATCTAAAGATTTTAATTCAACACAACTTTAATGAAGGTTATTAACCAACCAACTCAAATCTGGAAAATTAGTTTGCAGCACATCTAAAATGGGCAACATTAAAAATAAAGATATTTAATATCAACATCTTAGTTAAACCAAGTTGTCGTGACCATAAAATAAGTCTATTGCAGACTTTTATCCCACTGTGTATACATGAATGACTATAAAATCTTTTAATACCTAAAATTAGTAAAACTTATGCCAAGCAACCACAACATCTTTGGCCACCCTAGAGGCCTATTTCTACTTTTTAGCACAGAGCTATGGGAACGTTTCTCTTACTATGCGATGCGTGCCATCCTTGTCTTATTTTTGACTGACACTACCCTCAACGGTGGACTGGGTTGGTCAACGAAAGACGCACTCGATCTCTACGGTATTTACACCGGCTTAGTCTACATCACACCATTAATTGGTGGCTGGATTGCCGATAACTACCTAGGTCAGCGTAAATCAATTATGATTGGCGGTGTATTGATGGCACTTGGCCAATTTACAATGGCTCTACCTAACGGCTTCATCGGTTTAGACCAAGTGAACGCGCTGTACCTTGGTTTAGCTCTGCTAATCAGTGGTAACGGTATGTTTAAGCCGAACATCTCAACCATGGTTGGCGATCTGTACCAAGAAGGCGATAACCGCCGTGACGGTGCTTTCACCATTTTCTACATGGGCATCAACTTAGGTGCGCTGCTTGGTGGCTTAATTTCAGGTGCTGCTGTCGATTCATTCGGTTGGAAAGCAGGTTTCCTAGCCGCTGGTATTGGTATGGTTATTAGCTTGATCATGCAAGTGACAATGGCTCAGTCTTGGTTGGGCAACATCGGTTCTGTACCTGCTGCTGCAAGAGCGAAAGCACTAAACAAATCTAAAGAAAAAGCGCCACTGACCAAAGAAGAGTTCGACAGACTAAAAGTGATTCTTATCATGGGTCTGTTCGTGATTGTTTTCTGGGCGGGCTTTGAACAAGCTGGCGGCCTAATGAACATCTACACTCAACAATATACTGACCGTATGATTGGTGGCTTTGAAGTTCCTGCTGCGTGGTTCCAATCTTTGAACCCATTCTTCATCATTACACTTGCTCCAATCATTGCTGCGTTCTGGGTGAAACTGGGTAAGCGTGAACCCAACTCTCCTGTTAAGTTTGCAATGGCATTGTTCTTCTTAGCACTGGGCTTTGTGTGCATGATGGGCGCGGTAATGGAGCAAGGCGGTGACCTAACCGTGAAAACATCAATGCTATGGCTAGTCGGTGCTTTCTTCTTCCATACCCTTGGTGAGCTTTGTCTATCGCCTATTGGCCTGTCGTTGGTCACTAAGTTAGCTCCGCTTCGCCTAGCATCATTGATGATGGGTGCATGGTTTGGCTTCAATGCGGTGGCAAACTACGTGGCAGGCCTGGTCGGTTCTCACGTTGGTGAGCTTGGTGCTATGTCAATCTTCAGTGGTATTGCTATCACAGCAACGGTGAGTGCCATATTACTGCTGCTTTGTGCTGGTAAGCTTGTATCATGGATGCACGGTGTAGAAACCAACATGACGCTTGAAGCAGAACCAAAAGCAGAAACTTCGGTCGCTTAATAGCTAGATCGATTTCAAGAAGAAACATCAAGATCAAAAAGGGCTGCTCAATGAGCAGCCCTTTTGTTATCTATTCAATCGCCATATCAGTTAGCGATGAAGCGCCACTAGTTCAGCCATCATGTCGATGTGTGAGTCTCTGTCGTTCAGACACATAATGTAGCTAAAGTCTGAGCCACCAGCTTCGATGAAAGTCTCTTTACACTGGTCTGAAATCTCTTCCAATGTTTCCAAGCAATCCACCGAGAATGCAGGCGCCATGATATCGATCTTCTTGATGCCTTTGTTTGGCAGTGATTCAAGCGTCTCATCAGTGTATGGCTTCAACCACTCCTCTCGACCAAATCGAGATTGGTAGGTCATGGTGATGTCTTCTTCAGATAAACCTAGCTCTGCTGCAAGCAGTTTTGTCGTTGCTTCACAGTGCTGTGGATAGATATCGCCTTCATCAGCTAAGCGCTTCGGAATGCCGTGGAACGAACAAACCAAGTGATCAGCTCTGCCATTTTGATCCCAATGACTGCGAACGCTTTCAGCCAGTGCTTTGGCATAGCTCGGGTGTGAATAGTAATCGCGAATAAAGCGATAGCTTGGGATTACAGGCATCTGCTTAAAAGCTTTGGTTAAGCCATCAGAAACAGCCGCTGTCGTTGTACCTGAGTACTGAGGGTACAAAGGCAATACAATAACGTCTTCAACGCCCTGCTCCATCAGTTGTTCGATACCCGTCTTAAGGCTTGGGTTACCATAGGTCATTCCCAATGCAACCGGCATCTCTAATTTTTTCTCTAGCTTTTCCGCTTGTCTCTGCGAGTAAACGAGCAAAGGTGATCCATCATCCATCCAAACCGACTGATATAGCTTCGCAACCTTAGGTGAACGAATAGGAAGAATCACCCCATGCAGAATAGGACACCAAAGCCAACGAGTTAGGTTTACTACTCGCTTGTCGTGCAAGAACTCACTCAAAAATCGACGAACGCCAGCGGGGGTCGCAGAATCTGGCGTACCTAAATTCACCAGTAAAACGCCCTGCTTTTTATTATTTTCCATAGATACCTGAGACCAATATGTGATTTTCTGGAAAGTAATATACTAATCTGCATAAGTTTAAGATCATTGCTTCCCACTAAATGTCTGAATAATCATTCTTTAAACGGGATATCACAACATCTACTTTCGATTGTGAGCCACCTTCATCAAAAACGGTTTCGTCTTGAACGATGTGTAATCGAATTATCTAGATTGGTATCGTACTAAAAATTGAAACAAAAAAAGCGACCCTTAAGGTCGCTTCCAATATATCAAATTCTAAAACTGGCTGTTAGCCAATTATGCTAGTGCTTTCTCAAGTTCTGCACTAACTTCAGCAACTTGCTTAGTACCGTCAAACTTAAGGTACTGAGTGTTGCCTGCTTCAGCTTCTTTACCGTAGTAAGAGATTAGCGGAGCTGTTTGATCGTGGTATACACCTAGACGTGCACGAACTGTTTCTTCTTTGTCGTCATCACGTACAACTAGCTCTTCGCCAGTTACGTCATCTTTACCTTCTTCTTTAGGCGGGTTGTACACAGTGTGGTATGTACGGCCTGAAGGAAGGTGAGCACGACGACCAGCCATACGCTCAACAATCACATCGTCAGCTACGTCGAATTCAACAACGTAATCAACAGCGATGCCCATTTCTTTTAGGCCATCAGCTTGTGGGATTGTGCGTGGGAAACCGTCTAGTAGGAAACCTTTCTCACAGTCATCTTGAGCGATACGCTCTTTGATAAGACCAAGGATAATTTCATCAGAAACTAGCTGACCAGCGTCGATTACTGATTTTGCTTGCTTACCAAGCTCAGTACCCGCTTTGATAGCAGCACGTAGCATGTCACCAGTTGAAATTTGAGGGATACCAAATTTGTTCATGATGAAGTTAGCTTGAGTACCTTTACCCGCGCCAGGAGCACCTAGAAGAATGATGCGCATGTTTAATCCTCTTATAAAATTATGATTTATACCGAAGCTCACTATCCCTCCATTCTTGCTCATTTTTAGGATGAACAGAAAGCGTTAAGTAACCATTGAGGCTAAGCAAAACTGTGAACAGAAGCAAAACGGTAAGTTTCGGTATAACGTTTAAAAATCATACAACTGGAGATAGTAGCTTCCTAGCCCCAGCTGATTAGGTCGAGCATTCTATCACATTAATATTCAATTTGGCTGAATTTACGACTAAAGAATGCATCGACAACATTTGTTGTGACGATAACGGTGACGTCGACCACGTTAGGTCAATTTTCAACGACGTTCATAAAAAAAAGCCCGCATTTGCGAGCTTTTTATTGTAATTGTTGGCTTAACCTAAAGTCGAAAGACTAACGCTTTGTTAGTAGCTCGTTGATTGCACCCAAGAATTGTGACGGATCTTCCATTGAGCCCTTTTCAGCCAGCATCGCTTGACCAAGTAGCAACTCAACCCAACGACCAAACGCTTGCTCGTCTGCTTCGTCAGCCATCTGTTTAACCAGTGCGTGCTCAGGGTTAATCTCGAAGATGTACTTCACTTCCGGTGCCGCTTGACCCGCAGCTTCAAGAAGCTTCGCCATTTGCGTGCCCATTTCGAAGTCGTCAGTCACAACAACCGCAGGTGTCGTTGCTAGCTTGAAGGTCGTACGAACTTCTTTAACACGACCACCTAGGTAAGATTGAGTACGCTCAACAACAGATTTGAACTCTTCTTCTGTCTCTTTTTGCTTCTCTTTCTCTTCTTCACCTTCAAACTTACTTAGGTCTAAGCCTGCTTTAGTGATCGATTGGAACTGTTTACCGTCGAAGTCAGTCAGGTAGTTCATTACGTACTCATCAATACGATCGTACATTAGAACCACTTCAATACCTTTAGCTTTGAACTGCTCCAAGTGCGGGCTGTTTTTAGCGGCAGCGTAGCTATCTGCTGTCAGGTAGTAAATCTTATCTTGGCCTTCTTTCATGCGCTCAACGTAAGATTCTAGGCTGATGGTTTGTTCAGCAGAATCCACTTCCGTTGACGAGAAACGAAGTAGACCAGCGATCTTCTCTTTGTTCGCCATATCTTCAGCCGGGCCTTCTTTCAATACTAGGCCGAACTCTTTCCAAAACTCTAGGTACTTATCATTGTCATTCTTCGCCATGCGCTCAAGCATAGTCAGTACACGCTTGGTACATGCGCCACGAAGAGACTGAGTTACCTTGTTGTCTTGCAGGATTTCACGAGACACGTTCAATGGCAGATCGTTTGAGTCAATCAAGCCACGAACGAAACGCATGTAAGATGGCATGAACTGCTCTGCGTCATCCATGATGAATACACGCTGCACGTAAAGTTTCAAGCCACTCTTGTGGTCACGGTTCATCATGTCCCAAGGTGCTTTCGCTGGGATGTAAAGCAGGCTTGTGTAATCGTTCTTACCTTCAACCTTGTTGTGGCTCCAGGTTAGTGGATCAGCAAAGTCGTGAGATACGTGTTTGTAAAACTCTTGGTACTCTTCTTTCTCGATATCAGACTTGTTACGAGTCCAAAGTGCTTGCGCCTTGTTGATCTGTTCCCAATGTTTCTCTTCGGTGTCTTTACCTTCGTCATCTTTCACTGCTGTGAAGATAGAAACAGGAATGCCGATGTGGTCAGAATATTTACCAATCACTTCACGCAGACGCCACTCATTTAAGAACTCTTTACCGTCTTCACGCATGTGCAGAACGATGTCAGTACCACGAGACTCTTTAGTGATGTCTTCGATTGTGTAATCGCCTTCACCTGCAGAGTGCCACTGAACAGCTTCATTGTTCGGCAGGCCAGCTGCACGTGTGCGAACCGTTACCGCGTCTGCGACGATGAATGCAGAATAGAAACCCACACCAAATTGACCAATCAGTTGAGAGTCTTTGCTTTGGTCTTCAGACAGCTTTGAGAAAAAATCTGCAGTGCCTGACTTAGCAATCGTACCTAAATGCTCAATAACGTTGTCGCGGCTCATACCGATACCGTTATCAGAAATGGTTAACGTGTTTGCTTCCGCGTTGAAAGAAAGTTTTACACCTAGATCTGCATCACCTTGGTAAAGGTCACCGTTCGATAGAGCTTGAAAACGAAGCTTATCAGCCGCGTCAGATGCGTTAGAGATCAGCTCACGTAGAAAGATTTCTTTATTTGAATACAGTGAGTGAATCATTAGATGAAGTAGTTGTTTTACTTCAGATTGAAAGCCACGAGTCTCTTTATTTTGCGTTGCCGTTTCGCTCATTTTTACTCCAAAACATCTATACTTTATGTTGAATAATCATAGGGGCGTAACACTTGATGCCACTCTTCTGTTCATTAACATGAGGATGACAAATGTAAATTCAAGGTCAAAAATCATAAAAACACTGTTTTTTTTATCTGTTTTTATTATCCTTGAGCCTGATAAATATAAAAGAACATAAAATAAGCCATGATTTGGTGAAGAATTAACGGAACTTCACCTGAGATTTGTCTATTTCGCCCCCCAAAACAATCCAAAATAGAAGAATTCAATGAGTAATATCGGCACAAAGTTTATTCTCGCACAACGGTTCGTATTCGACCCAAACAGCAATTCACTTGTCGATCAAATGAGCGACGGTGAAGTCGTACGTCTTGGTAGCAATGAAAGCCGCATTCTCTTGATGCTGTCAGAAAGGCCTAATGAAGTTATCACTCGTAATGAATTGCATGAGTATGTTTGGCGAGACCAAGGCTTTGAGGTGGATGACTCAAGCTTAACGCAAGCCGTATCGACTCTGAGAAAGATGCTCAAAGACTCGACTAAATCTCCTGAATTCGTAAAGACAGTACCGAAGCGCGGTTACCAATTTATTGCGACCGTTGAGCGCTCTGCGCCACTGTCATCAAATGATCAGCCAGTAGCCGCTGAAATTGCAGAAAATGACGTTGAACCTATCCTAACGTTTGCAACGCCTGCAGCGACTGAACAAGCAATCACTGACACATTTGAACCTGAGCCAATTACAAAAGCTCAACAAACTAAAGTGGCAGTAGAACCAGCAACCGCTCCTGTTGTAGCTCCGGCTAAAAGCACCAATAAATGGTTAACATTTTGGTTACTGCTTGCCGCTTTCATCATGCCGATTCTCGTTTTAACGTTTACTACCCCGGTGGAGTCCGAGTTCACGGTTTTGACTGAAGTGGATGGTGTAAAGGTTCAATCACCGGTTAACCACCCAGACCTCAGCAGTTGGCTGCCAGCAATAGAAAAGTGTGTATTAAGTTACAACACGAGTCACACTGGTGTGTTAAAGCCGGCTGAAGTGATCGCTACAGGAGGACAAACCAATAACCTTGCCCTCAATTACATTCACCCGCAAGATTACTCGAGCGAAAATGTAACCCTAAGAATTTACGCAAACCAGTCGGATGTAAACGACATTTGTAACGGTGGTAAGTAACATGAAATTAAAAGTATCGATTATCTTACTGGTTCTATCGGCATTTTTGAGTGGTTGGCTATATTGGAGCAGCAATGCAAAAGTAGAGCGCTTGCTCACTCAGCATGAATGGCAGTCGAGAATGGTGACGCTGATTAGCGATAACAAGCAAGCTGACTCAATAGGCCCACTTCGTAGAGTTGAACTATCATCGAATGCGAAATACCTACCAAATGGTACATATTTAAGAATGTCAGTGGTTAGACTTTACGGTAATCAAACTGAGCCTGCGAATGTCATCAACATCTCTGAAACGGGTCAGTGGGATATTAACGATAACTACTTACTGATTTCGCCAACGGAGTTTAAAGATGTGACCTCGGCTCAGCGCCAAGACTTTTCAGAAGAACAGCTAGAGCTGATCACTCAAGTCATTAAGATGGACGCAGAGCAAAGCCGCCGCATAGATATTGTTAACCCGAAGGCACTGCTACTGACTAGCTTAAATCATGGTTCTACCGTATTGTTTTCAAACTAAGATTGGATCGCTATTTACTGTTTATGAATAGCTGAATACCATGAAACGGTAAACCAATAGAAAAAAGGGGCATGAAGCCCCTTTTTTGTTAGCCGTTGGTATCAAATTACGGATGTAGCATTTTAAGGATTAACCATGAAAACGGAACAACCTAATCTGGCGCCAGCGAAAGAGACAGCAACAAAAGCCACAATCGCGATACACTATTGCCGTCAATGCAATTGGATGCTTCGCTCTAGTTGGTTATGCCAAGAGCTACTGCATACCTTCAGCGAAGAAATTGAACAAGTGAGCTTACACCCAGACACAGGAGGCAGGTTCGAAATCTTTTGTAATGGTGTGCAGATTTGGGAAAGAAAAGCAGATGACGGTTTTCCAGAGGCGAAAGTTCTGAAGCAAAGAGTACGAAACATCATTGCTCCAGACAGAGATCTCGGCCACGTGGACTCAAAATAAGCCCTTTTACGGCCGATCCAATGATTTAAAGCTGACCACTCACGAGAACATCACCTTCAAGGCTAATGACTTTGAAGGTATTGTTTTCATAGATGCCATAGCTTGCCGCGTGTCCCTCTCGTGGGAATGTCACCGAGCTAGGGTTAAAGATAAAGATGTCATCTTGGTATTCGGCGACAGGAATATGGGTATGACCGTGTGCAATGATATCGCCCGCCTTCAACGCAGGGCGTTTATTGGTGTTGTACAAATGGCCATGCGTTAGGAAGATACGCTGGCCTGATTCTAATAGCACCCACGAGTAATCCATCATCATTGGAAAAGACAACAACATCTGATCCACTTCGCTATCGCAGTTACCACGAACGGCAATGATCTCTTGAGAAAACGCATTCAACTTATCTGCAACCGCCGGCGGGTTGTATCCTTCTGGAATCGGATTTCTTGGTCCATGATTCAGAATGTCACCCAATAGAACTAAATATTGCGCACCAGATGCTTGGTAGAGTTCTAATACCTTTTCTGTTGCTGGCAGCGAACCGTGTAGGTCTGAAGCAAAAAATAATTTCACACGTACTTCTCCATAAAATTTATGAGCCTATTGTACGTATCTAAATGCTACACGTCATCTCTCGCCATACCATTGATCACGATATTATTGTAACTAACCATACCGACTATCTTGTTATCACGAACTACTGGCGCACGACTGATACCAAAGCGTTCAAACAGGCGAGCGCAATACTTTACGTTCATCTCAGCAGACACGCTTAGCGCTGGCTTGGTCATGATCTCATAAACATTGGTTCGCTTTGGAGATCGGTTCTTAGCCAGTACTTTCTTGGCAATGTCATTCATCAATACGATGCCGTATTCGTCATCTTCGTGGCGTTTATCGACAATGATTGCCTTCACTTTGTGCTTTTTAGCCATCTCTATCGCTTCTAACACCGTGGTTAGCCCATCGATAATCACATACGTATTGGCCATGACATCGCCTACTCGGATCTTTTCACTGGTACTCATAGCTCATCCTCCACAACCTTTGTTAACGTCTCGACTTGATGCGCAACCCCGACTGCGTCTTCGATATCGATCTGCACCGCTATACCTTGTCCTGACTCCTGGTCAAACTCACCGACTTCGCCAATAGTTTCAAGAATATGCCTCGCTAAGTGTTCCTCAACCACAAACAGCAACACATCTTTTTGTACCTCTAGCGTTAGGCCAAAGAAGGTGGTTTTTTGGTTTAAGCCTTGCCCTCTGGCGTTGTTAATCACCGTTGCTCCAGTCGCGCCCGCATCACGCGCGGCATCGAGCACAGTGTCAGTCTTGCTCTCTTCTACAAACGCTAAGATAAGTTTAAAGCGCATCTTTGCTCTCCTTAGAGGTGTGTAAACGGTTTAACCATTGTGTTATTTGGGCATAGCCCATCACTGAAATGATGGGAAATAAGCTGGCAAAGGCGATCAACCCAAAGCCATCAATAACAGGGTTTCTTCCTGGTACGGTTGAAGCGAGTCCAAGCCCGAGCGCCGTCACTAAAGGGACTGTCACCGTTGATGTAGTGACGCCACCCGAATCGTAGGCCAATGGAATAATGAGTTTTGGGGCGTAAAAGGTTTGAATGACCACGACGACATAACCAAAAATGATGTAGTAGTGGATCGGGTCACCCGCAACGATACGGTAGCTGCCCAGTGAGATACCGATAGCAACGCCCAATGCCACGGCGATCCTCAGCCCATTGACGCTGATACTGCCACCGGAAACTTGGTTCGCCTTAATCGCTACAGCTATCAAAGAAGGCTCGGCTATCGTGGTGCTGAAACCAATACAAAACGCAAACAGGTAAACCCAATAATAATCAAACCAAACCAAAGCAAGACCAGAACTGATCTTAAACTCAGTCAAAAAGCTTGGCTCGGTGAGTTGCATTGCCATCGTCTCCCCTAGAGGGAATAACGCGAGCTCCAATCCCATCAAAAAGAGTGATAAGCCAAGAATGACGTAGAAGAAACCGATCAGCACTTTGGCTAGGTTATTGACTGGCTTTCGTAATACCGCCAACTGAAAACCGAAGATGATGATCGCAATCGGGATCACATCCATCACAGTGCCGAGAAAGGTGTCGATAAATTGTTGAACACTGATCATGTCACCACCATCCCGTACACCATGACAAACATCATCGGCAGCAACGAAGCAAACGCGATCAACCCAAAACCATCTATCATCGGATTACGCCCTTTAATTGCCGAGGCTAAACCCACCCCTAACGCAGTTACTAATGGGACGGTGATCGTCGATGTCGTTACTCCACCAGAGTCATACGCAATTCCAATGATGTTTTCCGGAGCAAATGCAGTGAGCACGACCACTCCAATATATCCACCGATGATCATGTACTGGATTGGCCAACCTTTTAAGATTCTCAGCACACCGAGTAAAATAGCGATACCGACTGACAGTGCCACAGTAAAGCGCAGGCCATTGGCATACTGCTCCATTTCATCTAACGTATTGGGGATTACACCTCCCTCAGCTGCCACTTCTGCGGCTTCGGCAGCGACTGCGGTTAACGCTGGCTCGGCTATGGTGGTACCAAAACCCAAACAAAAAGCGAAGATCAATAACCAGAACACACTCCCCTTTCTGGCAAATGCTTGAGCCATCGATTCGCCAATTGGAAACAACCCCATTTCAAGGCCAAAGATAAAGAAAGTGAGTCCAAAAACGACGAGCACTAAGCCAGTCAGAATAGATAAAAGATGAGGAAGTGGCTCTTGTAAGACAGCAAGCTGGAAGAAAGCGATTACCGCCACGATTGGCAATAGATCCCTCAGGCTACCTAACATGGATCGAAACAAAGCAAGCACCGCCGTCATCGCAATTCCTTGTCGCTGATTATGAATTAATAATAATCATGGCAAATCCTTATCATTGCTTATGTGACAAATATTACGCAGTTGGTAACATATCCGAGTAAAGTGCATAAGTGTGATGACGGTACACATCCTGACTTGATGAATTTAATTTCACTCCTTTGTAAATTGAAAAAGGCGTAATTTGGGCATCACACGATTGAAACCTTATGATCGTTATAGTGATTTTTTCGTATTGATTGGCGACTAAAAACAAGCCATGTCTATAATTATGTTTAATAGGGAGATTGGTATGAAGATATTGTTAACGGGTGGTACTGGATTTATTGGCTCTGAATTGGTCAAGAGTTGGAACACTGACGACGTGACATTGCTGACGCGGAGTCCTGAAAATGCGAAGCAAAACCTAAATCACCTCAACCAGAACAACCTTCATTACATTCAATCCCTTGATGAGCTCAGTGATCTCAATGACTTTGATGTGGTGGTCAACCTCGCGGGTGAGCCGATTGCCGATAAGCGTTGGAGTACAGAACAAAAAGAGAGGATCTGTAACAGCCGCTGGCACATCACTGAAAAGCTGGTCGAATTAATTCATGCCAGTAGCAACCCGCCACACGCTTTTATTAGCGGTTCAGCCGTGGGTTACTATGGCGATCAACAGCAGCACCCGTTTGACGAGTCACTGCAAGTAGAAGATGAAAGCTTTCCTCATAAAGTCTGTGCCCACTGGGAAAAGATAGCCAAGAGAGCACAATCAGAAAGCACACGCGTGATACTACTGCGAACAGGGGTTGTACTTGGCGAGAATGGCGGCGCACTCAAGAAGATGCTATTGCCTTATAAACTCGGCGTCGGTGGTCCAATAGGTTCAGGTGAGCAGTACATGCCATGGATTCACATTCTCGATATGGTGAGAGCCATCAATCACTTGTTGTCTATCCCTCACGCTCAAGGGGAATTCAATATGTGTGCCCCTCACCCTGTGACCAACAAACTGTTCAGCAGCACGTTAGCGAAACAATTAGGCCGACCGCATTTCTTATTCACGCCGAAATGGGCAATGTCGATTCTCATGGGGGAATCATCTTGTTTGCTATTTGACAGCATTCGCTCCAAGCCGAAGAAACTCACTGAGATGGGATTCATCTTTAGTTACTCAAGAATCGAGCCAGCACTAAAAAACTTGTTACAACATCAAGACTAATTCTTTACCCTAGAGCGATAGAGACTCTAATAAAGGATTAAGTGTGAACAAGTCGATTCTGATTACCGGTTGCTCAACAGGTATTGGCTATACATGTGCTCATGCACTTCAAAAGCGTGGTTTTCATGTCATTGCATCTTGTCGTGATCCACAAGATGTTCAACGCCTTCAAGATGAAGGCCTCACCTGTATTCAATTAGATCTTTCCAACCAAGAAAGTATTGAGCATGGCGCCAAGCTTGCTATTGATCTCGCACCTAATGGATTGTATGGATTATTCAATAACGGTGCTTACGGTCAAGCAGGTGCGCTAGAAGACTTACCGACCCAAGGACTCAGAGAACAATTCGAAACCAACTTCTTTGGTTGGCATCATCTCGTCTGTCAGATCCTTCCGCACATGCGCGAGCGTGGCGAAGGTCGAATCGTACAAAACAGTTCCGTATTAGGTTTTGCAGCCATGAAGTATCGTGGTGCTTATAATGCTTCTAAATTCGCGATTGAGGGTTGGACAGATACCTTACGATTAGAACTGCATGGCAGCGGTATACAGATCTCATTACTGCAACCAGGGCCAATTGAGACTCAATTTAGAACCAATGCCTTGAAAGCGTTCAATAAATGGATCAACATTTCTGGCAGCGCCCACCAAGACGCTTACCAACAACAAAAAGATCGACTCGAAAAAGAATCATCGAATAACGCTTTTGTCCTGCCTCCAGAAAGTTGTATTGAGCCGGTATTCCATGCTCTCACCGCCGACAAACCCAAGCTAAGATACCGAGTTACGACCCCGACTAAAGTGTTCGCGGTATTGAAAAGGATTCTACCAAGTCGCTTGCTAGACCCTATTTTGAGAAAAGCTGCATAAATTACTAACTTTGAATGCAGAGTCGCAAACTTTAATGTAACGATGTAATTTTTCCGTAACAATAAGATGTCATGATTATCCTATCCCATCAGTTATTCCCAATTGATGGTTCTACTCTGGAAATCTCATGACTTTAAACCGCCTTAATTGGGTAGGTGTGGGTCTGGCGATTACGTTGTTTATTCTGTTTTGAGTATCTCACGCAACGCCTCACTGACTACCTCGATGATAACGCTATGCCTTCGATGTTGAGATAACAATTATATCAACATCGAAGCATAGCGTTTTTCTATTTTTGGTTCTTTTTATCCGAGATAACCGAGTTAGATCTTGAAGTTACCGACTAATCCCCCCATATTTGCAACGTATCCACAAAACAAACCTCAAGGAACGTAAATGCAATCTCCGCATATTGTTGAACTTAATGAGCAGAACTTTCGTCAAGTATTAGAAGGTTCGATGCAGACCCCTGTACTCATCCATTTTTGGGCACCAATGAGCCAAGAGAGCGCCCAAGTCATTCCTGAACTGCAAACTTTAACTCAGCAATACAACGGTGCCTTCACCTTAGCCCTGCTCAATTGCGAACAAGAGCAAGCTATTGCTAGCCAGTTTGGTGTTCAAGCACTGCCCACTATTGCACTGTTTGTTAATGGTCAGCCAGTCGATGGGCTCGGTGGCCCTCAAAGCATAGAAGCTATTGTAGATATGCTCAGCAAACACCTTCCTAGCCAAGATGAACTTGCTTTGCGTCAGGCTCTTGAGCAAATGCAAGCTGGCGAGCACACACAGGCACTAGCAGCAATGCAGCAACTTCCAGCAGAGCTGACGAATAAAGGTGAAGTAAAACTGGCGATCGCAGAGTGTTTGTTAGAAACACAACAATTTGACCTTGCTGAAACTCAGCTAGCAACTATCCCTCTTGAGTACCAAGACAACTACTACAAAGGCTTAGTTGCAAAGCTTGAACTTCATAAACAAGCAGCAGACAGCCCTGAAATACAAGCATTAGAAGCCGCTCTTCAGCAAAATCCGAGCGACGCTAAAACAGCATCTGAATTAGCATTGCAATATCACCAAGTGAACCGCAGTGAAGAAGCTATGGATCTATTATGGTCTTTCCTAGCCAAAGATCTTAATGCTCTCGATGGTGACATGAAGAAAGAGTTCATGGACATCTTGAGTGCGCTTGGACAAGGTAACCCAGTTGCCAGTAAGTACCGTCGACAACTGTACTCTCTGCTTTACTAGTTAAACCTAAAAAGCCGTAGATTAAACATCGAAAATTGACAATTCAATCAATTAGTTTATCGCATAATAGAATGTAAAATGGGCCATAAAATCAATGTTTTATGGCCCATTTCTCGTTTATAAATTTGCTCAGAATTTAAATATGAGCCAGTATCAATACTGAACTATCAAAAACTCAAACTTGCAAAGGATTTTGTATGCCTATTGATACCTTGATTACTATCGGCGTCTTTACTGCCGTCGCACTGTTATTTATCTTCGCTGGCGTAAAAACCGTTCCACAAGGCAACAACTGGACCGTTGAACGCTTCGGGCGATACACACACACCCTTAAACCGGGTCTTAACTTAATCATTCCATTTATTGATAAAGTTGGACAGCGCATCAGCATGATGGAGCGTGTTCTCGACATCCCAGCACAAGAAGTCATCTCCAAAGATAATGCAAATGTGGTTATCGATGCGGTTTGTTTTGTTCAAGTTATCGACGCGCCTAAGGCAGCTTATGAAGTGAATGACCTTGAACATGCGATCCGTAACTTAACCCTCACCAATATCCGTACTGTGCTTGGCTCGATGGAACTGGATGAGATGCTGAGTCAGCGTGACATGATCAATACCAAGCTACTGAACATCGTTGATGAAGCGACAAACCCTTGGGGCGTAAAAGTCACCCGTATCGAAATTAAAGACGTACAGCCACCAGCAGACCTTACTGCTGCGATGAATGCCCAGATGAAAGCCGAGCGTAATAAACGTGCTGATATCTTAGAAGCAGAAGGTGTACGACAAGCTGAGATCTTGAAAGCAGAAGGCCACAAGCAATCAGAGATCCTGAAAGCAGAAGGTGAGAAGCAAGCGGCAATATTGCAAGCAGAAGCCCGTGAGCGTGCCGCAGAAGCAGAAGCTAAAGCGACAGAAATGGTATCAACGGCAATTGCTCAAGGTGACATGCAAGCGGTCAATTACTTCATTGCACAAGGTTACACCGACGCATTGAAATCTATAGGCCAAGCTGAAAACGGCAAGATCATCATGCTACCACTCGAAGCAACTGGCCTTATGGGTTCTGTAGCGGGTATCGCGGAGATGTTTGCACATAAGAATGACAAAGGTAGTAAGGACTAACTTATGGTCGAATTACTAGAACAAGTAAACCACTGGCATTGGTTAGCGTTTGGTCTAGCATTGTTAGCGCTTGAGCTAATTGGAACCGCTGGTTACTTTTTATGGATAGGCATATCTGCCATGCTGGTCGGTGCCCTATTAGGAGCATTACCAATTGGTTGGCAGGTGCAATGGCTGTCCTTTGCTAGCTTCTCTCTTATTACCACTTGGTTGTGGTGGAGAAGACAACTCTCGAATGACAAGCAATCGGATGCAGGGCGAGAGTTAAACCAAAGAGAAAAGCAATTGGTAGGTCAAACCGTTATTTTAAGTGAAGACGTAAAGAAAGGTAGCTGTCGAATTAAGTTCGGTGACTCTTCTTGGTCAGCAAAGGCCAGTCAAGATATTCCATCTGGAACCGAAATTAAGATTGTCGCTTTAGACGGAATCGTTCTAATAATAGAACCTTTATAAACAAGAGCTATATGAAGCCTGCATTTTCAATAAATGCAGGCTTTTTCTATTTTTGAACCTTAATAATATTCGAATTATCATTGCGATAGATTGAATTGAAAAAAAAATAAGTTCTTATTTCGTAAAGCTAAAAAGTTTGATTGAGCTAAAAAGGTATAAGAAAGCCAGATTTCTTACCCAATATATATATGAATAGTTAACCTTACTCTCGCTTATTTATAATTATTAAAAATGTTAAGTCCGTCCAATTTTTGAAATTTTCTTTTCCTTGTCCATACTTTCAATTATCTCAATTAGAGATAAACCTAATGGAGTTTGTATGAGACATTTTTTAATAATTCTAACGGCTATTTTCAGCTTGTCATTTGGAAGCGCTCTAGCGAGCAGTCAGTCTCCTGGTAACGGAAACATGGGGCCTATCGTTAAGTGTTCAGATGGTAACGCAGTCACTCATGTACCACTGTTGATCTGTAAACATTACGGCGGAAAGGTGCTGTGATAGGTGCTGTGATAGGTGATTAAAGTCAGGCTAGTAATGAAATTGCTGCCTGACGATCATTTAGAACTGGAATAACCTAACTGCGGCCAGATAGATTATTCAAGATAGGACATTCCGTTGAAGTATCTCCAGGGCAGTCATGTACCCAAGATTGTAGCTGCACCTTCATCTTGTTTAACTCCGCAAGCTTCAACTCTATTTCATCTAACTTCTGAGTAGCCTTCTTCTTTACTTCGTAGCTTTGTCTGTTGGGATTCATTGCCAACTCAACCAGTGACTTACACTCATCGAGAGTGAAACCAACCATTTTAGCTCTCAAAACGAACTCTAACTGTTCGATATGAATCTCGCCATATTGCCTGTAACCATTTTCTGATCGGTGCGGTGGGCTCATCATGCCTTTACTTTCGTAAAAACGAATGGATTTCGCTGTTGTACCAACACGCTTCGCTACTTCACCAATATTCACAATCTTACCTGTAAGCCTAAAATGAAAAACCGCAGTACTGCTGTTATACAATACTGCGGCTGAAAAACATAGCTAGGGTGTAACGTTAGAAACTTACTCTTGTTCTAACAACCAAATCATAGTTTGAGATTTTTCTTCACTGTCTAGCTTATTAAACCAATATGAAACCATTTCGATCTCTTTTGAGCCTTCTAGTGATTCTGGCGTCGCGTTCTTACGGTTTTGGAATGCCCAGTCCGTCACAGCAGATTGCTCTTCTTTTGTCGCTTGACCATACCAGTAATTAACCATCTCTTGAGCTTGAGACGCTTTTGGTTCTTCAACAACTACAGCCGCAACAGGTACCGCAACCGGAGCAACAGCGATAGCCGTATGATTATTTGCACCATTATAGATTGTGTCGATATACGCTTTCGGCACAATGAAAGTTGTACTCATGACTGAGTTTTGCCCATCAAGCGTAAACTCTAAGTTCTTTTCTCTTGCTTGCTGTATATCAGCGTCGCTTAATGGGAATTTAATATATTGAGTCTTTGTGCAATGTTCGCTGCAGCTTTCTCTTGGTACTTGTCTATCTTCTAATTCTATCGTTTTACCAAAAAAACTAACCGTTTCGTACTCTTTGTAACTTTGGAAGTAACTCACGTCCATAGTAATTGAAGATTCTGGGGCAGTATTTGGTGTTACTTCTTTATTGTATGTAAAGTAAAGCGACGACTTGAGAATGTCTGCTCCTACATTTGCTCTATTTTCTGCTACGTAAGATTGACCGGTTACTTTAATGTAACCACCTTTGGGCTGCACATCCGCCACTGAATCTGCAAAATTACTTTTTGAATCGAGTGAACTACAAGCTCCCAAAAATAATGATAATACAACTACACTAACTTTATTCATTATGACTAATTCCTTATGTTCACTATGGAAAAACGCTGGCAAAATAATTTACCAGCGTTTTGATTTTATTTAACTATTTTTAAGCTGATAACTTTAGCTTAGAAACCGTACTCAAGACCAACGCGAGTTACGATATCTGTATCAGCGTCACCAACAGTACGACCCGCAACACGTAGGTAAGGTACGAAACCGTTGTGAACAGCCATTAGCTGACCAGAGATAGTGTTGCTATCTGAGTCAGCTTCTTTCTTACCGTTAAGTTCAGATTCTAAGTTCGCTGCGTAACCCAGTTTAAAGCCGATTGGACCGTTCCAGTATTGACCAATAATTGAGTAAGAATCTTGTGTTTGCTTACGGATGCCGTTATCTAGCTCTTCGCCTTTATATGCTGCAGCGAAACCGAAACCTGCTGGTAGGCTAGCTTCGAAACCAACAATGTATGCGAATGTATCATCATCGTAACGAGCTACTTCAGGAGCCTGTACTGGGTTACCGTTTTCATCAAAAGACCAATCACCACCAGACGCGGCAACGACACGTGTACCAGATTCAACCGCACCCATTAATGTTACTTTCTCGAAGCTGTACTTAGCACTTGCGCCAACAAAGTTTGCGTCACGAGTTGCTGCACCACCACCGTTGTCGTTATCGTCACGACCAACAGAAGCTGCAAAAGAGAAACCGCCAAATTTAGCTGAATCGTAACGAACTTGGTTAGATTGACGATCGTAGTGACCGTTGATGCCGCCCCAATCGAATACAGAACCTAGACCAGGGTTAGAGAATGGCCAGTCGACGATTTCGTATAGTGGAGTAAGAACACGACCCACACGCAGGTTACCCCAAGAGCCAGAAGCACCAACGAACGTATCACGGAAACCAAGCACACCGCCTGAAACGCCGCCATGACCCCAGTCTGTGCTATCTACGTAGCCAGATTCAATCTGCATTGTGATTAATACGTCATCAAACATCTCTTTATGAGCACGGAAGCCGATACGAGATTCATTCTCTACAGCGTAACCTGAGCTGTCGTCTCTGTTGTCAGTTGTGTTGTAGTTAACTAGAGAGATAGCTGCAACACCGTATACGTCAACGTTAAAGTCAGAGTTGATACCAACTTCTTTCGCCATTACGCCTGTCGATAAAAGTGCAACGGATGCACCTAGTAGAGTACGTTTGAAAATTTTGTTTTCCATGGAATAAAACTCCTAAAAATGGATATAGCTGTTTGAATATTCCCCGCCTAAAGTTGGCCGCCGTAGAGAGAAATACCTTTTCTTGTTTGAGAACCCTAAACTCTGAATTCTCTATTTCCTTTCTGGTTATACACATCATGTGCATCCATGGCATTAAGACTAACTTCGCCCTCAAAAAGATCAATGAGAACTTAATTTTCATCTAAAAAAATATGAGTTGGTGCAAATTTAATAGGTACTTAGTGATCCAGATCGATAAATAGAAAAATCCTCACCAAAACAAAATTAATACCAATTAATTCAACAACTTGAGGTAATTATCACTTTGTAAAAATAGATATGACTCGCATTTTTGATACAACTACAATGGTATTTCATTAATGTTGAGCAGCGTCACTGTCCTGATTTTAGAGTTCGTATAGGAACAAAATTCTCAACAATTAAAAAGCCCTCATTTTTATATCAGAATCAAAAAAGGCACTCCCTTGAAAGGAGTGCCTTTGAGCTTTTTTTATCTGTATTTACTTACGAAATAAGGGCTATTAGATCTTCTTCTGTTCTTATTTCGATACCTAAATCTTGTGCTTTAGTCAGTTTAGAACCAGCGGCTTCACCCGCGAATAAGATATCCGTTTTCTTAGACACGCTACCGGTTACTTTTGCACCTAAAGCCTGCAAAGCGGCTTTCGCTTCACTACGACCTAATTGCGACAATGAACCCGTCAACACAACCACTTTACCTTCTAACGGTAGCTCTTGGTCATCGGCAGCTTCTTTGATGATTGGCCAATTCACACCTAGCTCTATCAGCTGATCGACGACCGCTCTGTTTTTCTCTTGTGAGAAGAAGCTGGTGATATGGCTAGCAACGATGTCACCAATATCTGACACTTCAACTAATTGTTCATGAGTAGCTGCTTGAACCAGTTCCAACGTCTTAAAGTGTTGAGCTAAGTTCATAGCCGTCGCTTCACCGACTTCACGAATACCGAGTGAATAGAGGAAACGTGCTAACGTTGTGTCTTTGGCTTTATTCAGCGCACTCACCACATTTTGCGCCGATTTAGGCCCCATACGATCAAGAACTGTAATTACGCCCGCGCTAAGCTTGAACAAGTCAGCGGGCGTTTCTACCATTTCACGGTCCACAAGCTGCTCTATCACTTTTACGCCAAGGCCATCGACATCCAACGCCTTTCTCGACACAAAGTGCTTAAGCGCTTCTTTACGCTGTGCCTGACACACTAGACCGCCAGTACAACGCGCTACAGCTTCCCCCTCGACACGCTCAACCGTAGAGCTACATACAGGGCAAGCATCAGGGAAAACAATGTCTCTAGCCGTTTCAGGGCGACGATCTAGTACAACAGCCACAATTTGCGGAATAACATCACCTGCACGGCGAATAATAACGCTGTCGCCTACCTTCACGCCTAAACGCGCAATCTCATCGGCATTGTGTAAAGTGGCATTGCTGACTGTCACGCCACCAACGAAGATAGGTTCAAGTTTAGCAACCGGCGTAATAGCGCCAGTACGGCCCACCTGAAATTCAACGTCATTGAGCAGTGTAATCTCTTCTTGAGCTGGGAACTTATAAGCAATTGCCCAACGTGGCGCTCGTGCAACAAAGCCAAGTACTTCTTGAGCCGCGATATCGTCGACTTTGATAACAACGCCATCAATCTCGTAAGCCAGAGCATCACGACGAGTCATAATATCTTGGTAATAGGCTTTCACGTCTTCGAGAGAGCTCAGTTGCTTAGTCTCGGGGCACATAGGTAAGCCCCAACCTTTAAGTTGTAAAAAGCGTTGGTAGTGACTATTTGATAGCTCAGCGCCTTGTACAACACCTACACTGTATGCGTAGAAAGCTAGCGGACGTTTCGCAGTAATACGAGAATCAAGCTGACGCAGGCTACCTGCGGCAGCATTACGTGGGTTAACAAATACTTTCTCGCCTTTCTTCAACGCCATCTCATTCAACTTATCGAAACCCGCTTTTGGCATAAACACTTCGCCACGAACTTCAATACGCTGCGGCCAGCCTTCACCTTGTAACTTAAGTGGGATAGAGCTGATCGTACGCACGTTTTCAGTGATGTTTTCACCCGTCGCACCGTCACCACGTGTCGCAGCCTGAATTAAAATACCATTCACATAGAGTAGGCTAACTGCAAGGCCATCAAGCTTAGGTTCACAACAGAAAGTCTTGAGGTTAGCGGTTGGCGCTCTATCAGACATTCGCTTATTGAACGCATCCAAATCTTCATCAGAGAAAGCATTGTCCAGAGAAAGCATTGGGATCTCATGAGTCACTTGAGTGAAACCATCGAGAGGCTGACCACCAACACGTTGGCTCGGAGAATCTACCGTCACTAGTTCCGGGTTCTCTTCTTCGATCTTTAGCAATTGCTGCATTAATCGATCGTACTCGACATCAGGGATCTCAGGGCTATCTTCTACGTAATAACGAACGGCGTGATAATGCAGAGTTTCTCTTAACTGCTCTAAGGTAACTTGAATCGATTCTTTCATATCATTCTCTATCGTGATTGAAATATCAAAAAGGGCTCCCTTAGGAGCCCTTTTCTATAAATATAGATTATTTACAAGGCTAAACAATACGGCTAGGTATTCGATGCCGTCATAAAGTCTCTGATTTGCTTGCGGTAGTCAGATAAACGGTTTGGTGTCATTAAGTTGCGTGACTCATCCAACACGTTTCCGCCCATATCGTCAGCAATTTTCTGCGCCGCACTCAGCATCACATTGAAGTTTTGATCAGCTTGACCATAACAAGGCAACGTCATAAAGAACGAAATACCTTTAGTCGTGAAGTCAGCAGGATCATCATGTTCTAGCGTTCCTGGCTGCATCATGTTTGCAACGCTGAAAATAACCTTTGGTGCATCTGTAGATTGTGCAAAGCAGTGGTAAATAGACATCTCACCATAAGTTAAACCGTTGTTCTCCATGCTGCGGAAAAGTTCAGTCCCAACGAATGGGATCTCTCCAGCACAGTGAACATTAAGAACGATCACTTCTAAACCAAGTTCTTCATCTGGTTTTGCTTCTTCAACAGTCGCACTTTGCGGAGTCACGACTTCTTTCGCAACAACGGGCTCTCTTTGAGTAAGCGTTTCGTTTGGAACGACTGGCTCATCAACTGTTTCAGAAGGCTCTTCAAACGAACCGTACTGCACTTTAAAGCCGGCATGGTTTTCTTTTTGCTCGTCAGTCAACTCAAAGCTTGGAACTTCAGGCTCAACGTCCTTCTCTTCCTCAATCACTTCAGGTTCACTTTCAACCTTAATTGGGTCTTCTACGCTGAAAGAAGGAAGATCATTTAATTCGATATCATCTTCGTAAGCTTCTTTCGCTTGTGGCGCTGTTAGCGGATCTGAGTCGATCAGCGGATCAGTATCAGAGGGTGAAACAGCAAAATCCGGCTCTTTACGTTCTTTTCGGATTATCTCAAAATCATCTTCTGGGGCGAATGAACGGTTTGGAATAGTTTCTGCTTCATCTAAGCTGTCGTTATCAAGCTTACCGAGCGGCTTATCTCCAAACTTTGCTTTCCCTTCTTTTTTACTCGTCCATAGACCATGGAACAATAATGCGGCGATAGCTAATGCGCCAACAATAATGAGTACAAATCGCAATTCCTGCATTTTTCGCTCTCAGCTTTCTTAGTCAACTAGCTATAAATACGCTGTCACTAAGTTGGGTTAATTTGGCTAATCTCACTACTCTATCAAAAGTAGCCACTGTTTTAGAACAACTTAATACAATTAGTTCCTTACATGGTGTGATTTTCACCACGCTTTTTTTCTTAATTTCGGTCGAGTACACTAGACATGTTTGCTATTTAACCAAATTCACATGTGACCTAATTTAAATATGACTATTGAATCTGTTCCCCGCTCCGGCTTTGGCTATTTTATTTTCGGAATAAAAATCGCTTTATCACCGAGCATTCGTAAGTTTGTACTAATGCCACTTATCGCGAACGTGTTACTCGTTGGTGGTGCCTTGTTTTATATCTTCTCCAACCTAAACACTTGGATTGAAGGTTGGATTGGTGCATTGCCAAGTTTCTTGTCGTGGTTGTCATACATTTTATGGCCATTACTTGTGTTAACCGTCTTGGCCACATTCTCGTATTTCTTTAGCACGCTCGCTAACTTCATTGCCGCACCGTTCAACGGTTTACTCGCGGAAAAAGTTGAAGAGTTGTTGAGCGGTAAAAAAGTTAATGACGATGGTTTACTTGATGTCCTCAAAGATACCCCACGTATATTAGCGAGAGAATGGCGCAAGCTTGTCTACATTCTGCCAAAAGCGATCGGTTTATTCCTACTTTTGTTAATTCCAGCACTAGGGCAAACCGTTGCTCCGTTTTTATGGTTCATTTTCACAGCATGGATGTTAGCGATTCAATACGCCGACTACCCGTTCGATAACCATAAAATCAAATTTGATGACATGAGAAACAATTTGAAACAAAAACAAGGCAAGAGCTACAGCTTTGGCGCGCTTGTTTCTGTGTTCACCACAATTCCAATTCTAAACCTGATCGTAATGCCCGTTGCCGTTTGCGGCGCGACGGCAATGTGGGTTGCTGAGTTTAAAGACCAAGCTCTGCGTTCTCGTCTATAGTTCTCGTCTCTAACCCTTTCTACACTTCCTAGTTTCGCCTATCTTTTTGAAGTTCTGATTTCAATAAAGATAGGCGTCAATTCTGCTACATATCTATATGATATAACTTTTTAATCCTTTTACCTTTTTTTCAACTTGTTTAATCTAAATTCAAGCTGAACAAACATCGAAAGACACTAGACGGTAAAGTGATTGATATACTACGTTTAGTTCTGTCATTAAATGAAGGAATATCGCATGAGCAAGATCTACGAAGACAACACCCTAACGATTGGTAACACACCTCTAGTCCGCCTTAACAAAGTAAGCAAAGGTAACGTCCTAGCTAAGATCGAAGCTCGTAACCCAAGCTTCAGTGTTAAGTGCCGTATCGGTTCTAATATGATCTGGGAAGCAGAAAAAGCAGGTACGCTTAAGCCAGGTATCGAGCTTGTTGAACCTACCAGTGGTAACACAGGTGTTGCACTTGCATTCGTAGCAGCAGCACGCGGTTACAAACTAACGCTAACTATGCCTGAATCAATGAGCCTAGAACGTCGTAAGCTGCTTAAAGCGCTTGGCGCAAACCTAGTGCTGACTGAAGCACCAAAAGGTATGAACGGTGCGATTGCTAAAGCAGAAGAGATTGTTGCTTCAGACCCAGACAAGTACCTACTACTTCAACAGTTCAACAACCCAGCCAACCCACAGATTCACGAGCAGACGACTGGTCCTGAAATTTGGGAAGCAACAGACGGCGAAATCGACGTGTTTGTAGCGGGTGTTGGTACGGGCGGTACTATCACTGGTACGAGTCGTTACATTAAAGGTGAAAAAGGCAAAGCGATTACTTCAGTCGCGGTTGAGCCGGCTGAGTCTCCAGTGATTGCACAGGCACTTGCAGGTGAAGAAATCAAACCAGCTCCACACAAAATTCAAGGTATCGGTGCAGGTTTCATCCCTGGAAACCTAGATTTAGAGATTATTGACCGTGTTGAATCGGTAACTTCTGAAGAAGCGATTGAGATGGCTCAACGCCTAATGAAAGAAGAAGGTATTCTTGCAGGCATCTCATCTGGCGCGGCAGTTGTAGCAGCAAACAGAATCGCCGAACTACCTGAATTTGCAGGAAAAACTATCGTTACTGTACTACCAAGCTCTGGTGAGCGTTACCTAAGCACAGCCCTATTTGCTGGCCTCTTTACGGAAAAAGAGAACCAACAATAATATGTGGTCAAATCAATTTTTCGTCCAAAAAAGCCCCGTTTAGGGGCTTTTTTGTTGATCCCTGCCCCACCTTTGGTAATATCAGGTCTGTTTTATTTTTCGCTTCAAAATAAAAGAAGCAATAAACAAATTCTGAAAGTCATGAGTACTCAGCAAAAGACGACCATGGCTGGATAAAAATTTATAACCAGTCTAAGTTCTAACACGAACATGGCGTACTAGCCTCTAGCGCATTTGGGCTAAAGCAGTTAAGCTAATCTGGTTACAAACTTACAAAAAATAAATTAATTGGGGTATATAAAATGTACGAGAAGCAAGTAGAAATCACAGCAGAAAACGGTCTTCACACTCGTCCAGCTGCACAGTTCGTTAAAGAAGCAAAATCTTTCGACGCTGACATCACAGTGACTTCTAACGGCAAAAGCGCTAGCGCGAAAAGCCTGTTCAAACTACAAACTTTAGGCCTAGTAAAAGGTACTAACGTTACTATTTCAGCTGAAGGTCCTCAAGCTCAGCAAGCAGTAGACCACCTAGTTGCTCTTATGGATCAACTACACTAATACGGTCTCCTTCTTTCAAAGCCATTTTGCATAGCAAAGTGGCTTTGTTCGAAATAGATAGGAATAAGCGCGACATTAGTCGACGACTTAAAGTCACACACTCTCCCGTTTACAGTTGAACAACTAAGGTAAGGCTATGATTTCAGGCATCCTAGCATCTCCTGGTATTGCTTTCGGTAAAGCACTACTACTTCAAGAAGATGAAATTGTCCTAAACACTCAATCTATCTCTGACGACCAAGTTGAAGCAGAAGTACAGCGTTTCTTTGACGCTCGTAACAAATCTTCTCAACAACTTGAAGTTGTTAAGCAAAAAGCACTTGAAACTTTTGGCGAAGAAAAAGAAGCAATCTTTGAAGGCCACATCATGCTGCTTGAAGATGAAGAGCTAGAAGAAGAGATTTTAGCACTCATCAAGAAAGACAAGATGCACGCAGACAACGCGATCCACACTGTGATCGAAGAGCAAGCTGTTGCACTAGAGTCTCTTGATGATGAGTACCTAAAAGAACGTGCAACTGATATCCGTGATATCGGTACTCGTTTCGTTAAAAATGCTCTAGGCATCAACATTGTATCTCTAGCAGATATCAATGAAGAAGTTATCCTAGTAGCTTACGACCTAACGCCATCTGAAACTGCACAAATCAACCTAGACTACGTTCTTGGTTTCGCTTGTGACATCGGCGGTCGTACATCTCATACTTCAATCATGGCACGTTCTCTTGAGCTTCCAGCTATCGTTGGTACTAACGATATCACTAAGCAAGTTAAGAACGGCGACATGCTTGTGCTAGACGCGATGAACAACAAAATCATCATCAACCCTTCTGAAGCTGAATTAGCAGAAGCTAAGAAAATCAAAGCAGATTTTGAAGCAGAAGCGGCTGAACTAGCAAAACTAAAAGATTTACACGCTGAAACTCTAGACGGTCACCGTGTAGAAGTTTGTGGCAACATCGGTACAGTAAAAGACTGTGACGGTATCCTGCGTAACGGCGGTGAAGGCGTTGGTCTGTACCGTACTGAATTCCTATTTATGGACCGTGACGCGCTTCCTACTGAAGAAGAGCAATACGTTGCTTACAAAGAAGTAGCAGAAGCAATGGAAGGCGAGTCAGTGATTATCCGTACTATGGATATCGGTGGCGACAAAGACCTACCATACATGGACCTTCCACAAGAGATGAACCCGTTCCTAGGCTGGCGTGCAGTACGTATCAGCTTGGATCGTCGTGAAATCCTACGTGACCAACTACGTGGCATCCTACGTGCATCTGCACACGGTAAACTACGTATCATGTTCCCAATGATCATTTCTGTTGAAGAGATCCGTGAACTGAAAAAAGCAATCGAAGAGTACAAAGTTGAACTTCGCGCTGAAGGCCTAGCTTTCGATGAAGAAATCGAAATCGGCGTAATGGTTGAGACTCCAGCAGCTGCTGCAATCGCACACCACCTAGCGAAAGAAGTATCTTTCTTCTCTATCGGTACTAACGACCTAACGCAATACACTCTTGCGGTAGACCGTGGTAACGAAATGATTTCTCACCTATACAACCCACTATCTCCTGCTGTTCTTACAGTAATCAAGCAAGTGATCGACGCATCACACGCTGAAGGTAAGTGGACTGGTATGTGTGGTGAGCTTGCTGGTGATGAGCGTGCAACGCTACTTCTTCTTGGTATGGGTCTAGATGAGTTCTCTATGAGCGGTATCTCTATCCCTAAAGTTAAGAAAGTAATCCGTAACTCTAACTTCGCTGAAGTTAAAGCTATGGCTGACGAAGCACTATCTCTACCAACAGCTGCTGAAATTGAAGCTTGCGTAGAAAAGTTCATCGCTGAGAAAACTCAGTAATCGCCAATCGCTTAATAACGTTAGACGGCTAAAAATAGTCGTCTAATTTGTTAGATTGGTATAGTATATTCTACAGAATAAAACTAAACGTTAGGAGCATGACACAATGGGTCTGTTTGACAAACTGAAAAAGCTTGTATCTGATGACAGCGCTGATGCTGGTGCAATCGAAATCATCGCACCTCTTTCTGGTGAAATCGTAAACATCGAAGATGTGCCAGATGTAGTTTTCGCTGAAAAAATCGTTGGTGACGGCATCGCGATCAAACCAGCTGGCGACAAAATGGTAGCTCCAGTTAACGGTACTATCGGTAAGATCTTCGAAACTAACCACGCATTCTCTATCGAGTCTGACGACGGTGTTGAGCTTTTCGTTCACTTCGGTATCGATACTGTTGAACTTAAAGGCGAAGGCTTCACTCGTGTAGCTGAAGAAGGTCAATCTGTTAAAGCTGGTGACACTATCATCACTTTCGACCTAGCGCTTCTAGAAGAGAAAGCGAAATCTACGCTTACTCCAGTTGTTATCTCTAACATGGACGAAATCAAAGAGCTGAACAAGCTTTCTGGTTCTGTAACTGTTGGCGAAACTCCAGTTCTTAAAGTAACTAAGTAATCTCGATTACTTATCTGCTTTAATTAAAACGCTACCTAAGGGTGGCGTTTTTTGTGCCTGCTATATAGTTCTAATGCCAGATTACCAGCCGCTTTGGCCTTATACCTAACAACTACAAATCCCCTTCTTCTTTGGGCCTCTCACGAACAGAGATCCCTGACATCTCGCTCGGTTCGATTCTGGGATGACGATTAAACACTATGGTTTAAGCCTGAGTGATTGTTACTCAAACCGACCTCTTCTATACAGTTAGCTATAGAGTCACCAATACCCAACTCCCGTCATTCCCTACAGTGAGGCACGAACGTGATAGGGAATCTCGCTTTCCAATCAACTACCAACACCACAACTCCCCTCTCTTCTCCAAATTTCAGGCAATAAAAAACCCAGCCGAAGCTGGGTCTGTTTAGCGCTCATCTCTCACCACGAGCTAATTTGTGGAAGCCTAACGTCAACACTATCGGTCAACGTGGCTTTTCAATCGATTAACCTAGTAGGCTAAGTGCCGAGTTCGGTGCTTGCTTCGCTTGAGCAAGAATCGAGCTTGAAGCTTGAGAAAGGATCTGAGACTTAGTCATCTGAGTCGTTTCTTTCGCGAAGTCGGTATCTTTAATACGGCTCTTAGATGCGTTAACGTTCTCGTTAATGTTGTCTAAGTTGCTGATAGCGTGGTCGAAACGGTTTTGGAAAGCACCTAGCTCAGCACGGTGACTGTCTACATACTTAAGGGCCGCATCGATTACTGCTACAGACTCTTGTGCGCCGCCAACAGATGTTACGTCGATAGTATCAACCGTTACGTCTTTAGCTGCTTGAATACCTAGCTCGCCCGCAAGACCGCCAGAGAAAGACACATCGCCGCTCACTTTGTTGTTGCCTGTGAACATTTGTAGCTTGCCGTCTTCAGTAACAGACGCTTTAACAGAATCTTGTTGACCGTTGATGTAAGTCGCTAGCTCTTCGATGTCATCACCCGCTTTTGCGCTGATGTCGATTTCTTGTGCTTGGCCGAAGTTGTCAGTGAACGACAGTTTTAGGTCGTTAGAGCCCGCTTGAACGTTCCAGTCTTTGTCTTTCGCGTTCTCAGTTTGGTAGCTCTTACCACCCATCTGAGCGTTATCAGAACGCATGTCTTTCAGTTGAAGCATTACTGCTTCACCGTTATCTGCGCCGATTTGGAATGACTTAGTACCGTGAGTACCGTTAAGCAGTTTGTTGCCACCAAAAGACGTCGTTTCCGCGATACGGTTTAGTTCGTCGTTCAGTGCTGTTACTTCTTCTTGAATCGCTACACGCTCAGATTTTGAGTTTGAGCCGTTTGAAGATTGTAGAGACAAATCACGCATACGTTGCAGGATGTTCGTTGTCTCGTTCATTGCACCTTCAGCAGTTTGTGCAATAGAGATACCGTCGTTCGCGTTACGTACAGCAACATCAAGACCACGACTCTGAACGTTCAAACGGTTCGAGATTTGTAGGCCTGCAGCGTCATCTTTTGCGCTGTTGATTTTAGAACCTGAAGCTAGACGCTCCATTGATGTTTGTTGTGCGCTGTTTGCGTTGTTTAGGTAACGTTGCGCTGTCATCGCTGATACGTTTGTATTTACATTCACTGCCATGGTGACTTCTCCAATTGATTTTCCGGTATAGCGGTTTCCGACGTCTCGGAAAACCAAGTAGTTATCTCTAAGTTACTTTTAATAACGGCGTGATTGGCGAAACCTTTAGGAAAAAAACAACAAAATTAAAGAAATAGCGATAAAGGAGAAGAAAGCGTGACTGGTCGTAAAATTATCGAAAAAAGATGAGATAATCGCTAAAGTTACCGGGAAGTCAGTCGAGTGGGAAATTGTATTTTTATTCGCCAAAAAGCACTGGCTAAGCTGAAATGCCTTTATAATATTGTAGGTAATTCATTAACCTAATAACGTTAAAGCTAGATTCGGCGCTTGCTTGGCTTGAGCGAGTATCGTTGTGCTCACTTGCTGCAGTATTTGTTGCTTGAGCATTTGAGTGGTTTCTTTGGCATAGTCGGTATCTTTGATGCGACTGTTTGATGTCGCCAGATTCTCATGAACGTTTTCAAGATTATTAATGGCATGATCAAAGCGGTTTTGCATTGCCCCTAATTCAGAGCGATGACTATCGACATACTTCATCGCCGTATCCAAAATAGAGACGGCACGCTGAGCACCACCCACATCCGTTACATTGATGTCATCGACTGATTCGTAATAACCCGCAGACATCGAAAGCTCACTGGCTAATGAACCTGAAAAAGAGATGGTACCCGCGGTATCTTCACCTGACATATAAATCTGAAGTTGTCCGTCATCATTAACAGAAGCCGATAAGAGATCCGTTTGACCATTAATGTAAGTCGCCAACTCTTCGATATCATCGCCCGCTTTCGCGTTGATGGTGATCTCTTGTGGCTGACCAAAACGATCGGTAAACGACATCGTCATATCATTCTGGTTTGATTTCACTTCCCATGAATCACTGGCCATGCCATTAGCAACGTAGCTAAAGCCGCCCATGCTGATGTCATCAGTACGCATACTTTTCAAACCAATCTGCACGGCTTCGCCCGAACTGCCACCAATCTGAAATGACGTACTACCAAAATTACCATTGAGAAGTTTTTTGCCACCAAAAGAAGTGGTCTCTGCAATACGATTCAGCTCATCGTTTAAGGCGGTAATCTCTTCTTGAATCGCCGTCCTTTCCGACTGGCTATTTGAACCGTTGCTTGCTTGTAGAGACAAGTCGCGCATGCGCTGCATGATATTGGTGGTTTCATTCATCGCGCCTTCAGCGGTTTGCATGATAGATATACCATCATTCGCATTACGCACAGCGACATCAATACCACTCATCTGCGCTTCCAAGCGGTTCGAAATTTGTAGCCCTGCAGCATCGTCTTTAGCGCTGTTAATACGACTCCCTGAAGCCAAGCGCTCCAAAGATTGGTTCAGCATGTTATTGGCATTAGAGAGGTTTCTCTGGGCCACCAGCGCTGAGACATTGGTATTAACAGTTATAGCCATAGACCTTCGCTTACAAAAAGAGGAATAAAACTCACGATTGCTCTTATATCGACCAATTCATATAAAGCTTTAATAAAAAAGGAGCCCTGAGGCTCCCTTTGTTTATTCTTTTTGAGACGACTTACTTAATCGTTAATGCACTCAACATCTCAGTTGAAGGAGCAAAGTAATACGCGCCAGTCACCGCTTTAGTAAAGCGAAGCAGTTGGTCTGTTTTGCCATCAGTTACGCCGTACATGCTCTCTAACATCGCATCGAAGTTATGACGAACGTTACAGTAAGCAATGAACAATAAGCCGTGGTCGCCCGTAGCAGTACCGTAAGGTAGACTGTGGCGAACAATCTTAAGCCCCTTGCCTTCTTCTTTGATATCCACACGGCCAACGTGAGACGCCGCAGGAACATCATCTAACTCAATTGAATCAGGTTTAGTTCGGCCAATCACTTTCTCTTGTGCCGATACATTCAAACGATTCCAAGCTGGCAGGTTATGCACAAAACGCTGCACCATTACATAACTACCACCAGCGAATTCACCCTCTGGCACAATAGCGACTTCAGCACGTTGTGCGTCTTTCGGGTTTTCAGTGCCATCAACAAAGTCTGTCATGTCACGAGAGTCTAGGAAGCGGTAACCATAAGTTTCATCAACCACTTCAACATCAGCTGCTACTTCAGATAGCAATTTACGCAAGATAAAGAAGTGCAGATCATGTCGGTTTGAATGACAGTGAATCAGAACATCAGACAGTGTGCTCGGCGCGGTGATATCACCTTCACCCAGCACAGGGAAGTCGATCAAATCAGCGGGCGCTGCTTGCTCGAACTTATCCCAAAAAGCTTTTGAGAACGCAACCGATGCCGTTAAGTTCGCGTCAGGCTGAGTTTGGTTTAGTTCGTCGATTAGAGTCGGAAGCTTTTGAATTTCTGCTAGTACATTAGCAGTATTAGCGTTCACTTTAAGTTGAACGTAAAGCGCGAAAGGCCCAGCTTCAGGCAAAATAGCACTTTGAACGTTAGGCTGCTCATTTGAAACATTAAGCATAGATTATTCCTTCCAGTTTTAGCTTCTAAGTATAATTGTGAATGGGACAAATGTTTTGATGAGAATCAGTCTTCGTGCTCAACCACTTTAAAGCAATCCCTTGCAGCATGGCTATTGGTTAGATAAAGCGCTAACCACAGCAGCAACAATAGGGTGATGCCATTTGACCAACGGAACCATCCGTTATCCAAATAGATTAAATAAATCGTATGGGAGCCCTGTGCCAAGATAGCCATCATGGTAACCCAACGTCCCCATGACACGACTTTGTTAAGGCGCTTTCTATCTGGCGATCTTAGCCCAAATAACCACATCAGCAGCAAACTAGGCACACTCAACGCGATCCCGACATAAAACATCTGATGGTCTGGGTAGATTATCTCAAGAATATCGGTTCCCGATTCTCGGCTTGCGCCTGCAACAATGAAAACGACCAAGGCTTTCGCAAGAAACAACCAACCTAGCCAGAGCAAGATTGGAGCTTTCAAAAAGCCGTGCTTGTCGTATTGTTCTATAGAGTACCGCACAAATCTCACTTTCACTTATTTTCAAACCAACACTTTAACGCAAATCATTCATACTTAACTAGCTTTGCGTTATCTTAGTAGCCAATCCGTTTTAATTGTCGAACTCAGTATGAAAAACAAAACTAATACGCCCTCTGTTGAATCTCAACAGGAAGCACTGAAGATAGCCAAAGCGACTCAAAAGCCAGCTCAAACCAAAGAACAAACTAAACTGATTGCTCAGGGTATCGAGAAAGGCATCGCACTGTACAAGAAACAGCAAAAAGAACGCAGCCGCCAAGCCGATAAAGCGAAGAAGCGCGTACAGAAAGAAAAACAGACTCAACAAGCTAATCAACACCAAGAAGACACGATCGAAACAAGTGTTGAAACACCATCAAATCACGCCACTAAACTGCCGTGGTTACTACTGTTCGCAAGCTGGGTAGGCTTCGCGATTTATTTGATGCAATAGCAGGGTAAACGTATGAAAAAGGAATTAGTCGCTTTGGCTATGAGTGGCATGTTACTCGGGTGTACCAAACCCACATCAACGCCTCATAGTAAAGCGGACAAGGTACAAATGGATTACCACGGCCTGATTAACATCGAGCAGTGTGAGTATAAAGGGGAAATCACTGGCAGCGAAGGTCATTGGTACAGCTACTTGTTCTTTCCCAATGACACCCTGATTCAAGGTGCGATGAATGAGCTTAAATCGAATGCCATTGAGCTAGGCGCAGACACCGTCATCTTTACCCTACCCCAAGATTTCAGCACTTCCGTGACTATGCTTGGTACCGCCTACCTGTGCGAGTAAGCAACTAAAGCGGCATATCGATATGCTTTGATTTTATGACACCCAAAAGAAAGCCAGCTTTCGCTGGCTTATGCACTAAATCCAAGGCTTGTTGCTATATCGCCTTTACGCTGGATAACCCATTGACTGTCAAATGGCCCCCAGTCGGATAACTGGTAATAGCCATCATTATGACGTCGCCCATCTTGAACAAACATAAGTTCGATACCGATCCCCGGTAACGCCTTGAGTACATCTTGAATAGTACGACGAGGCCACCCCGTTTTTTCGATGAGTTTAGGCACATTTGGCCTATCAAGGCTTTCCACTAACAATGCTAAATATAGCCGCCTTGCAAAAACAGGACTCAACTCCATTGACACCTCCTATATATGTGCAGCTCAATTATTTCTTTTTTCGCTGACAACATGTTGAGGCTGATCAATAAGTCTCCAATAGTGACATTTTCTTACGCTTTTTTTTCACTCTATGAAATATTCATCACTCTATTTTGTCTGAGTTGCTGCTTCCTGATAGGATTCAACTCATAACAATGAAATAAAATCACTCAAAGGAAGAATAATGACTATCACCATGTTTGGTATCCCAAATTGCGACACCATTAAAAAAGCAAAGAAATGGCTCGAAGCTGAAGGTATCGAGTTCGAATTTCACGATTATCGCAAACAAGGCATCACAGAAGAGCTAGTAACAAGCTTCTGCTCTGAGCTAGGTTGGGAGCTTGTGCTAAACAAACGTGGTACGACTTATCGCCAACTTTCTCAAGAACAGAAAGACACCCTAACAGAAGAAAAAGCGGTGACTTTGCTTGTTGAACAACCTGCAATGATCAAGCGCCCAATCTTAAAAGTTGAGGGTAAGCTTCACATCGGATTTAAAGCCGACCAATACGCGGCTATTTTTGCTTAGATCGTTGTATTTACATAGACAGACAACAGGACGTTGATCAGTGAATCAGCGCCTAAAAATTAATGACTAGACGTTTTATTTAAACAAGGAATTCAAGGATGACAGATAGCCCAACTTTGGCTCTGGCAAAAGACCTAATCAGCCGTCAATCGGTAACACCAGAAGATGCAGGCTGCCAAGACCTGATGATTGAACGCTTAAAAGCACTCGGTTTTGAAATCGAAGTGATGGTATTTGAAGATACGACCAACTTCTGGGCTCGTCGTGGTACTGAAGCGCCTCTGTTTGCTTTTGCTGGTCACACTGATGTGGTACCTGCAGGCCCAATCGAACAGTGGAACACTAAGCCATTCGAACCGACTATCGTAGACGGTTTCCTACATGGCCGTGGCGCTGCTGATATGAAAGGCTCTCTGGCTTCAATGATTGTTGCCGTCGAGCAGTTCATTGCCAAACACCCAGACCACACAGGCTCAATTGGTTTCCTGATCACTTCAGATGAGGAAGGTCCTTTCATCAACGGTACTGTACGTGTTGTTGAAGCATTAATGGCGCGCGGTGAAAACATCGATATGTGTATCGTTGGTGAACCATCGAGCACTGAGTTCGTGGGTGATGTCGTGAAGAACGGCCGTCGTGGCTCTATCACTGGCGACCTAACGATTAAAGGCACACAAGGTCATGTTGCCTACCCTCACCTAGCAAACAACCCAGTACACAGCTCTCTGCTTGCTATTAATGAGCTAGCAACAACTGAGTGGGATAAAGGTAATGATTACTTCCCGCCAACCAGTTTCCAAATTCCAAATGTGAGTGCGGGTACTGGTGCTTCAAACGTGATCCCTGGTGAGTTTAATGTTCAGTTTAACCTACGCTTTAGTACAGAGTTAAGCAACGACATCATCGTCGAGCGCATCACAACGACACTCGACAAGTATGATTTCGAATACGACCTAAGATGGACATTCAATGGCGACCCGTTCTTAACAGACGCAGGTTCACTGCTTGATGCTATTGTTGATGCAGTGGGTCACGTCAATGATGTGAAACCAGCACTGCTAACGACTGGCGGTACATCTGATGGTCGCTTTATTGCACGTATGGGCGGACAAGTGGTTGAACTAGGCCCTGTGAATGCAACGATTCACAAGGTTAACGAATGCGTGAAGGTAGCCGATTTAGAAAAGCTAACTGACATGTACGAAAGAACATTAGTGAACCTATTCGCTAAATAGTCTTTCATCAGCGATTCATAGCATCCAATTATTGAGAGACTCGTTATGACACCAGAGCAGCTTACCGGACAATCAGATTCTCATCTAGAGCCTAGCCTGATCGGCACCAAGACCTTCTTGGTCCACAGTGAGGTTAAGAATGACCTGAATAATTTGATTGAAGCTGCTCAGCTCGCTGGTTTTAAAATGGAGATTGCCAGTGGCTTTCGCGACTATGAAAGGCAATCTCTGATTTGGAACCGTAAGTTTTCTGGCGAAGCTCCGATATTAGATTCAGAAAGCCAACCTCTTGATGCTTCAAAACTGACCGAACAACAAAAGCTATCGGCTATCCTGAGATGGTCTGCGCTTCCCGGCGCGAGTCGTCATCATTGGGGTTGTGACTTCGATGTCTTTGCTCGTAACCACTTACCTGAAGGCATACATCTGCAATTAGAACCATGGGAATACCTTACTGGCCACCAGCAATCGTTTTACCAATGGCTATCAGTTCATGCTGCACAATTTGGTTTCTTCTTTCCTTACAGCCAAGATTTGGGTGGTGTGGCGATCGAACCATGGCATATCAGCCATCGCAAAGTATCGGAGTCGTGTTTATCACAGTTATCTCCGACTTTACTTGGCAAGCAACTCCAATCTAAGCCAGTATTAGGGTATGAGATTATTATGGAGCAGCTAGACGAGATCTATGCACGCTTCGTAGCGAATATCAGTCATTAGGAGCGCTTATGTTGGAGTGGCTTACAAACCCTTGGGTTATCATCATCATCGTAGTTAGCGTTGTTGTGGGTAACATCGCAGCGCTCAAACAGACAGCCAATATGGATCTGACGGGGCGTGGTAAAACTGAGCGAGATTTAGATAAGCTCAATCGCTCGGATAAACTTAACCAAGAGAAAGCTGAAAAAGAAGAATCCAAAGACAATAAAGACGCATAGCCTTTTGCTTTGGCTAATCAGCTTGATTGACCAATTTTGATTGACCAATGTAGCCTGATGACAACGAATACAATAAAAAAGAGGACACAGTGTGTCCTCTTTTTTATTTGCTTTTGCTAATCACAAGGCTGATTTAACTCAGCTTGTGACGGCTTGAATGACTACTCAGCTTTCGCTTCTTTGTCATCTTTGGTTTGGTCAGCAATATGCGCTAATACCGGAACCATAGACTTAAGCAGCTCTTCTTCTACTGGCTTACCTGATGCATCCGTTACGTTGATTGACGTACGGTTGCCAAGGTCACCAAATAGGAAGTTGTAAGTGCCTGGCGCTAAGTCGATAGGCTGTAGGCCAATTTCTTCCCAGAACTCATCATCTGGTGCTGCGTACTTCGCCTTCACCGTACCCTGAGATTGATTGCGTTCTTCAAGCTCAAAGCCCATTTCAGGCAACAAGTTAGGCAGACGCTGCCAGAATACATTGTATGGCGTACGAGCAATAATCACAGGGAAACCACTACGGTCAGCACCCATTGAAATTGGAATACGCTTCACCAACTCTTGCGCTTTCAGCGCCGCTTCAGCACGAAGGTTTTCATCGTACTTAGCCATAACTAGGTTGGTCAGGAACGCGTTGTAACGCTCTTTATTGGTTGCCGTTACTGTTTTCTCTTCAGTACCTTCACGCCAATCAATCAGATTAATCTTGAAGCCATGACGGTTGTTTGCTTGGAAGCGAGAGATAGAGTAACGACTACCAATCTCTACGTCTTCATCTTCAGAAACCCAAGTTACCCAATCGGTCTCAATCTCATTCTCTGATTGCTCACGAATACCAATACCACGTTGAGCCAGCATATCTACAGCCGTTTGCCACACGCGGTCTGCCTCTTCTGCGCGAAGAAGCCATAGTGTCACTTCACCGTTTTGACGCTCAGCACGAGCACCCGGGATCAGTTCAAGAACCTGTTGCGGTGGACGAATATCCACTTCACGACCAGTACCACCACTGAATTCACCGCTTGGGATGTCAAAATTTGGGTAGAACTGAGGCTGAGCATCTACAGGCAATTGCCATTGTGAAAACTCAGGTGTTTCTAAGTATTCGAAATCATCTTTGGCTTGGCGACGTTGAGTCGGGTTGCCAGAACATGCTGTAAGAACGAAAACAGCCAGTGACCCAATCACTAGCTGGTGAGAATACTTCATTTATACTCCTAAATGCCGAAGGTTCGCTTCGGCATCACTTCATACGTTTTAGTAAATGCACGCTTCAGTCATTGCTTGAGCAACAACAGGTTGAGCTGGCTCTGACAGTTCAGTCAGCGGTAGACGTAAGCCACCTTCAGCAATCAGACCCATTTTATGAACCGCCCATTTTACGGGAATAGGGTTAGACTCAACGAACAAATTCTTATGTAGAGGCATCAAACGCTCATTGATCGCTTCCGCTTCTTCAAACTTACCTTCTTTTGCTAGCTTGAACATGGTTGCCATATCAGCGGCTGCAACATTGTTCGTTACAGAGATCACGCCATCGCCACCACGCTTAACAAATTCTAGGCCTGTTAAGTCATCACCACTTAGTAAGATAAAGTCTTCGCCACAAAGTTCACGGTGAATTGCAATTCTGTCGAGATCACCCGTCGCATCTTTCAGTGCAACGATGTTTTCGATCTCAGCAAGACGAGCAACCGTTTCTGGCAACAAGTCTACCGCAGTACGACCTGGAACATTGTATAGAATTTGTGGAACGTCACTGACTTCAGCAATCGCTTTGTAGTGTTGGTACAAACCTTCTTGAGTCGGTTTGTTGTAGTAAGGCGTTACGCTCAGGCAACCAGCAATACCAGAACCATTCAACAAACGGCTGAATAGAACAGATTCATGAGTTGCATTTGCACCTGTACCAGCGATAACGGGAATACGACCATCAGCAAATTCAACGATCTTGTTGACGACTTTGACATGCTCTTCAATAGTGAGTGTTGAAGACTCACCTGTTGTGCCAACCGCAACCAGACCATCACTACCTGCAGCAATATGGTGCTCAACTAACTTTTTAAGGCTGTCGAAATCCACTTCACCATCTGTATTAAATGGCGTAACTAGCGCAACGATACTTCCTGAAAACATGTCTATCTCCCTTAATTTATTCTTTTTGCATGTTACTGTAAGCCAATCAATAAACACAAGACATTAAAGTGGCTTACCGGCAACATCTGCATTAAATATTGTCGTATGTTTGAGGTAAAACGACTTCTAACGGCGTTCTACCTAGAATTTGGGTAACCTGCACTCAATCTAGCGGATAGCACATCACTGGATGTCAGTAACAAGTAAGCTGTGCTCTCATCGCTCTATCTCATTTTTTAACGCGCTCGATATTCTTATCATTGGTTGCATGTTCGAAGCAAGGTCGCACATAAAAAGCCCCGCACGCACGCTTATTCCACGAGCTAACTGTGCTAACATGCATGAATCAATGGAATATAAAGAGACGTGATTTTATGACTCAACATCTAGTAATCACAGCTGTGGGCACTGATCGCCCAGGTGTATGCAACCAAGTGGTTCATTTAGTCACCCAATCAGGCTGTAACATTATTGATAGCCGTATCGCCCTGTTTGGCGAAGAATTTACGCTTATCATGCTGCTGTCTGGAAAGGCAAACAACATTACCCGCGTTGAAACCACCTTGCCCTTGCTTGGACAAGAGCACGACTTGATTACGATTATGAAGCGAACCTCAACTCATGATGTTATTGAGAACTCTTACACAGTAGAGGTGTTCGTTGAGTCAGACGATAAAATCGGACTTACTGAGCAGTTTACCCAGTTCTTCGCAGACCGAAACATCGGCCTCGATTCGTTAAGTGCACGAACCATCAATAAATCTAAGGTTCAACTCGACAACGACCAATTCCATATCTCTATTACCGCTTCTGTGCAATCAGAATGTAACTTGATGCAGCTACAAGAAGAATTCGATTCGCTGTGTCAGAGCCTATCAGTCCAAGGCTCGCTCAACTTTATCAAAAACAGTCTTTAAAAAGGAAATGTCATGAATACGCTAACGGCTGGTGTTCCAGCACCTGCTTTTTCTCTTCCAGATCAAGATGGCAATATCGTATCTCTTGGTGACTTCAAAGGTAAAAAAGTACTTTTCTATTTTTACCCTAAAGCAATGACTCCAGGTTGTATTGTGCAAGCGGAAGGCCTGCGTGATATCAAAACACAGCTTGATGACCTAAACGTGGTTGTTCTAGGTGTGAGTGTTGACCCAGTAAAACGCCTACCAAACTTCGTTGAAAAGAAATCTCTAAACTTCACACTGCTATCTGATGAAGACCATAGCGTTGCTGAACAGTTTGGCGTTTGGGGCGAGAAAAAATTCATGGGTAAAATCTACGACGGTCTGCACCGTATTAGCTTCCTAATTGATGAAGAAGGTCAGATTGAACATGTCTTCAACAAGTTCAAGACTAAGACTCACCACGAAGTGGTTCTAGATTACTTCAATCAAGAAGCTTAAGGGCGATTTGAGTGAGTTAATGACTTAGATTCATCACTTTCTAAGGCAATAGCAACACTCATTAAGCTAATTATTAAGCTAAGAGCAAAAAGGCCGAACATCATGGATGTTCGGCCTTTTTCTATAACAAGATCAATTACTTTTGATGTTCGGGGTCATCGTCTAATGCGTGACTCGGTAAGGCATTCCAAACCGCCTTAACTAACGTTGCCAACGGGATAGCAAAGAACACGCCCCAGAATCCCCACAGTCCACCAAACACTAACACGGCAACAATAATGGCCACTGGGTGCAGGTTCACCGCTTCAGAGAAAAGAACAGGAACGAGCACGTTACCATCTAGCGCTTGGATAATACCGTAAGCGAGAAGCAACCAGTAAAACTGAGGTTCTAATCCCCACTGGAACAGGCCTACAATCGCCACAGGAACAGTCACAGCCGCCGCACCGATATAAGGAATCAGTACCGAGAAGCCAACCGCGACAGCCAGCAGAGCTGAATAACGTAAATCTAGAATCGCAAAGGTCACGTAGCTGACACCACCGACGATCAAGATCTCAAGGACCTTGCCGCGAATATAGTTCGAGATTTGTTGGTTCATCTCAACCCAAACCTTGGTCGCTAGACGACGGTTTTTAGGCAACACGCCACTCGCCATGCTGATCATCTCTTCTTTATCTTTTAATAAGAAGAAGATCAGCAGCGGCACAAGAATCAAGTAAACCGCAAGCGTAGCCAAGCTCACAAGAGAAGCCAAAGAACCTTTAACAACACTTTCACCAAAGCCTAATGCTTTGTTTTTCGCGTTAGACACAATCGATTCAACGATCTGCAAGTTTGCTAACTCAGGATAGCGCTCAGGAATCGTCGCGATGAACTTCTGTAAGCCGCCATACATACTTGGAATATCATTGATGAGGTTACCCACTTGCTCCCAAATGGTAGGCACTAAACCAAACAGCGCCAGCAACATCAGGCTAAAGAACATCATGATCACCAACATCACCGAAGGCGTTCTTGGAACACCGAGTCTTTGAAGTTGGGTAACAGGCCACTCAAGCAAATAAGCCAACACAATCGCAACCAAGAGTGGTGCAATTAGGTGACCAAAGAAGTAGATCGTAATAAAGCCGAAGAGAATGATGGCAACCAAACTGACAGCATGGGGATCAGAGAAACGTCGTTTATACCAACGATTGACCATTTCAAGCATCTGACTGCAATTCCTTTTTAGTGACGAGGAGATGATGGTAATTAGAGCAAACCTCAGTGATGACGTCATAGGCTTGCTTAGACAAATAAGTAACAATATCTTTCATCGAACTGTTATCAGACACATAAATTGACAATGACTGCCCTACTTCTAACTTTACACTGTGACGCTTGGCTAATAATAGCGCCATTGGACAGCGCTCTTGGCGTAAATCTAGAATATTAGGTGTCATTCTTGAGCTCGATGCTTATTATAAGGGTCGTATTGTAATCTGTTTTTGAAAACGCGCCATCATTCATTCATCCTCCTTCATGATAGCGCACGCACTTGGCAAAGGTTAAATCAGATAAAGAACCAATTTCCATTGCACTTGTCTTACTGTCAGAAGAAACGGAGTATTACTGACTAATATGTTTAAACGCGCTCGCTCAATTGCTTGCTTATGCATCGCAGCTACATTAAGCACCCCAACTATGGCGAATACCAATAGTTTGGAGCTACCAGATATCGGTACCGCTGCTGGCGGCACACTCACTATCGACCAAGAGCTTATCTATGGTGATGCCTACATGCGCATCATCAGAAGTAGCCAGCCTATCGTAAACGACCCAGTTCTAAATCTATATATTGATACTCTTGGCCATCGTCTGGTCGCGAACGCAAATGATGTAAAGACACCTTTCCAGTTCTTTATGATCCGTGACCGCAACATCAACGCCTTTGCTTTCTTTGGTGGTTATGTTGCTTTGCACTCAGGTCTATTCCTGCATGCACAATCTGAAAGTGAATTAGCTTCTGTATTAGCGCACGAAATCGCGCACGTAACCCAACGTCACTTAGCGCGTAGTATGGAAGACCAAGCGCGCCGCTCTCCAGCAACCATTGCAGCGCTAGCAGCCTCTGTATTACTGGCAATTGCAGCTCCTGAAGCCGGCATTGCAGCCCTAACGGCAACGACTGCGGGTAATATGCAAAGCCAAATCAACTACACCCGTAGTAATGAAAAAGAAGCCGACCGCTTTGGTATCAACACGCTAGCAAAAGCTGGGTTTGATGTGAATGCGATGCCACGTTTCTTTGGCCGTTTAGCTGATGAATATCGCTATGCGAGCACACCACCGCCAATGCTACTGACTCACCCATTACCAGAAGACCGAATTACCGATTCACGTGCTCGTGCTCGTAGTTACCCGCCACTGAAACTGGCTCCCTCTCTGGACTACCACCTAGCAAGAGCCCGCATTGTTGCGCGCTATGCTGGCATTAATAATGATGCTGCTCTTGATTGGTTTGAGCGTCAGCTAAAGAAAGCCCCTAAAGCTTTGGTTCCGTCATTAGAATATGGCCAAGCACTGGTTTACCTAGACTCTAAAAAATTAGACAAAGCAGAGCCCATCCTGAACAAGCTGATTAACAGCGATCCAACCAACCTGTTTTATCTAGATGCTATTTCGGATCTGCACATCGAGAAGAAGCAGCCTGAGATTGCGATTAAAGAACTTAAATCGGCACTGGTTCGTCAACCAAACAACCCGGTTCTGACCATTAACTACGCCAACGCACTGATTGAAAATGAAGATCTTCAAGAAGCGGTTCGCGTATTGCAGCGTTACACGCACGATAACCCGAATGACACCAATGGCTGGCACTTACTTTCAAAAGTAAATACGAGCCTTGGTAATAGCGACGAAGAACTGGCTGCTCGTGCAGAAATTTTGGCACTGCAAGCCAACTGGAACAAAGCGATTCAGTACTACACGCAAGCAAGCCAAATCGCAGAATTAGGAAGCCTAAAACAAGCACGCTACGACGCTCGAATTGATCAGCTAATGATTCAACGAGAGCGCTTCTTGTCGCTACAATAGAGTGTTTACTGGTAACAGCTCGTTACCAGAATAAAAAGAAAGCTCAACGTTACACAAAAAAGAAGTCACATATGGTGGCTTCAGCTAAGCAATTAAATCAAAAATAATAATGAGGAAGAACCATGTCTGTCGTGATTTATCATAACCCACGCTGCTCAAAGAGCCGTCAAACTCTAGAAGTGCTTCAGGAAAACGGCGTACAGCCAGAGGTCATCAAATACCTGGAGACTCCGTTAACAGTTGAACAGCTGAAAGTACTGTTCACTCAGCTTGGTTTTGACAGTGTTCGCGACATGATGCGCACCAAAGAAGCGGACTACAAAGAAGCAAACCTTGGCGATGCTTCAGTTACTGATGAAGATCTTTTCGCCGCGATGGCAACCAATCCAAAACTGTTTGAGCGCCCAGTCGTTGTCGCGAACAACAAAGCAAAAATTGGTCGTCCACCAGAGCAAGTGCTAGAGATTCTGTAATCCAATATGAGCATTAACATTCTTGTTCTTTACTACAGCCGCCACGGCAACACACAAGCTCTAGCAAGGCAGATTGCACGAGGGGTTGAGTCTATCCCAAACTGTGAAGCCATGTTAAGAACGGTGAACGACGTGTACACGGTAGAAGAGCAGCCTGATTCACGCTATCAACCAACCGATCCTATTGCCTCGTTACAAGAGCTTCGATCTTGTGATGGTTTGGCGCTAGGCAGTCCGGTTTGGTTTGGTAACATGGCCGGGCCAATGAAGCACTTTTGGGATAGCACGACATCAATGTGGATCAATGGTGATCTCATCGATAAGCCAGGTTGTGTATTTACCTCTTCTTCATCATTGCATGGTGGTCAAGAGACAACACAACAAAGCATGATGTTGCCCCTGCTTCATCACGGCATGTTAGTCGTGGGCATCCCCTACTCAGAACCGGCGCTGCACACCACTCAAACTGGTGGTACGCCTTATGGTGCAAGCAGTACTGGAGAGAGCGCTTCACTTAGCAAAGAAGAGATTGAGTTGGCGCAAAACCTAGGTAAACGCCTAGCGCGCATCGCAATAAATCAGAAGGGAATTTCTCAATGATGTATATGCCAGAGAAGGCTATGTCTCCCAAAACCAAGCTATTTCGCTACCTTGCTTTAGCGGGCAACTTGTCGCTTTTATTCTGGGTGGTGGCTTGGCAGATGACGCTTTCACCGCACCCTCATCTCAGTAATGTCACACTGGCGATTGCTTGGGCTATCCCGCTGTTATTGCCATTACCGGGCATTTTAGCAGGAAAACCTTATACGCACGCATGGGCAAATTTCGTCTTGATGCTCTATTTCCTACACGCATTAACTATCTTGTATGTAGACGATGGTGAACGTTTATTAGCGGCTGTAGAACTGCTTCTGACGACTCTAGGTTTCGCGGGCAATATCTTATTTACTCGCTTTAGAGCCAAAGAGTTAGGCATCAAGTTGAAGCGTCTTTCTGAAGTAGAAAAGAGAGAGAAAGCTAAGTTCGAGCAATAATATTGAGCCCATGCTTTTAAACTGACCGCTTACAAACAAAAAGCCCTGCGAGATTGCTCTTGCAGGGCTTTTTTCAAGTTTTCATTTCAATCAGTCATGTCAGCTGACAATTATGAGCGAACCCACTCGTATACCAAGCTTGGCTTAGCATGTACTGGCGCAGTGATGGTTAGATCTTCTGTACTAGAATCCTCTAACGTTGCGTCAGGCGTATTCGTTAGCTCAGCATCCTCAGATACCTCGTTGCCCTTAATCACTTGTACGCCTGAGTCAGTTTCGTCACCAACGACTTCAGCAGCGTCTGTTGAATCATCACCTACAGACATTGTGTTGTCTTGAGTTTCAAATTCAGGGCTCACTTCAGGCTCAATGTAAGATTCTTCAACCTTCGCAACTTGGCGAATACTTGCTACTTCTTGCTCAAACTCTTGTTGAGTCGACAATAAGTGAATTCGGAAAGTGACTTCGTTGTTCTGAATCTTCAGAATATCTAGGCTTGCCACCGAGTTTAGACGCTTAAGTGCGTTCTCTAACTGGAAGAAGTCTTGAGCATTATTCAGGCTAATAAACTGCGTTAAAATCGATTCTGATGACTCACTCGCTACCGTCACAGCACTTTTGCCTGCGTAGTAGTTACTGATTTGGTCAACTAACTTCTTAGAAGTCGTGTCGCTGTTACCCGATAGTGAACCACTTACAGGCGATGTTGGTGCACTCGTCAATTGACTTGGCTTTTGATCGTATAGAGCCCAACGTAGGCCTGAAGATTGAGCCTTTATCACCAACACAGCATCAACAGGATAACGCTGACTCGCTTTACTGATTGGCGTAACAAAGCTACCCCACAAATCAGAAGTCGCAATACCCGTAATATCGTCAAAGTCACCCACAGGCAGCGTTAGAGGCAAGCCACGCTCTTTTGCGTTCGCTTGTAAGCTAGCTGCTAACTGTGAGTTAGAGTGTTCCCATACGATGTTCTTGTCGTAGTTGTCCTCTTCCACAAGCCAAACAAGGATGTTTGAACGCGTGTCAGGCCAGTAAGGTAACTGTGCTTGAGTCAACAGAGAACGGATTTGAGCACCGTTAAAACGCATACGCAATGTTGATTGGTCATTGCTTTCGCCAAAACTCATTTGAGACATGTACTGCGAACTCTTGCGCATCGCCTTTTGAATCGTCTCATTCGAAGCGACATCAGTTTGGCCAGTCGCACGTATCAATACCTGCTCCATACCTGTATTTCTTGCCACTTGTTCTGGCTGTTTGTCTTCAGCGTTAATCGCAACTTCAGCACTAAAAATATCTACTTGAGTTAAGGCATAACTCGGAGAGGCTAATAGTCCCATCAACAACAATGCTTTGTAGCGCATACTGATCCTAATATTCAAATCTTGTGCCTAGATGATAAGCAACTATGGATTGAGGGGCAAGGTCGATAGCGCCCACTGTGTTTAATAACCACAAAATATCACCTGACCATGATAAATCGCTCACTTATAAACTGAATTTCTAGGGCTTAGATGGATATAAAACATCACTAAGATAAATAAATTTGATCTATTTGGTGTAGCAATCGATTGCCAAGTGATAGAATCCCGCGAATTTTATTTTTCGCTTTTCATATAACGACCATTTTTAAGGACATAACATGAAAAATGCTCTGCAAGGTGCGCAAATGCTGTTTGTAGCATTTGGTGCGCTTGTATTAGTGCCGCTACTGACTGGACTCGATCCCAACGTTGCACTGTTTGGCGCAGGTATCGGTACCCTTTTATTCCAACTTATTACACGCCGTTCAGTGCCAATCTTCTTAGCATCTTCTTTTGCTTTCATCGCGCCTATCATGTTTGGTATTCAAACTTGGGGTGTTGGTGCAACCATGGGCGGCTTGATGGCGGCGGGTGTTGTGTATGTACTAATGGGCGCGTTAATTAAAGTTCGTGGCGTTGGCTTCATCCATAAACTGCTTCCACCTGTCGTGGTTGGCCCTGTGATCATGGTTATCGGTTTAGGCCTTGCGCCTGTTGCGGTTAACATGGCGCTAGGTAAGACAGGCGATGGTGCGGTTCAGCTTGTTGATGCAGACGCTGCCCTGTGGATCTCTTCAATTTCACTGTTAGTGACGATTGTCATCAGTGTGTTTTCAAAAGGCTTCCTTAAGCTACTGCCAATCTTCGGTGGTATTGTTGCGGGTTACATCACCAGCTTGGTATACGGCGCGGTAGACTTCACTCCAGTAGCGCAAGCATCTTGGTTAGCACTGCCAAACTTCACAACGCCAGAGTTCAACATCAACGCTATCTTTTTTATGGTATTTGTCGCGATTGCACCTGCCGTTGAACACGTAGGTGATATGCTTGCGATATCTAACGTAACCGGTAAAGACTACCTTAAAAAACCAGGTTTACACCGCACTATTACTGGCGACGGTGTGGCAACAATTGCCGCTTCAATGCTGGGCGCGCCGCCAAACACTACGTACAGTGAAGTAACAGGCGCAGTAATGCTTACCAAAGCATTCAACCCTGTGATCATGACTTGGGCTGCAGTCACAGCCATCGTTCTTGCATTGGTTGGCAAGCTAGGCGCACTACTTCAAACGATTCCGGTTCCTGTAATGGGCGGAATCATGATTCTACTGTTTGGCTCTATCGCAACAGTGGGTCTTAACACGCTAATCAAAAACAATGTTGACCTACACAAATCACGTAACCTTGTGATTGTGGGCATTACTTTAGTCTTTGGTATTGGCGGCATGGCCTTTGGTATCGGTGACTTTAGCCTACAGGGCGTAAGCTTGTGCGGTATCGTTGCGATTCTACTTAACCTAGTACTTCCAGAAGAGCTAGGTGACAACACTGTGGTAGATAAAGCTCAAATCGATTAATGAGTCGGTAAGGCTAGATTCAAAAGAATCACAAACCAACAAGATCAAAAAAGGGAGAGCATTGAATGCTCTCCCTTTTTATTAATACGGCTAATTTAGCGAGTTAAGAAACGATTTAGAGTCACTTAAGCTGAAACCGAATTACTTAGTACCGAAGATCTTATCACCAGCATCGCCAAGACCAGGAACAATGTAACCCTTGTCGTTTAGCTTCTCATCGATTGCAGCTGTGTAAAGTTCAACATCTGGGTGCGCTTTTTCTAGAGCCGCAATACCTTCAGGAGCCGCTACAAGAACAAGAATCTTGAAGTGCTTACAACCTTTCTCTTTCATTAAGTCGATAGTCGCGATCATAGAACCACCCGTTGCAAGCATTGGGTCTACCACTAGAGCGATACGCTCATCGATGTTAGATGCAAGCTTGTTGAAATATGGAACTGGCTCAAGCGTTTCTTCGTCACGGTAGATACCAACAACGCTGATACGTGCGCTTGGGATGTGCTCAAGAACACCGTCCATCATGCCTAGACCAGCACGTAGGATTGGCACTACTGTTACTTTTTTACCTTTAATTTGGTCAACTTCAACTGGGCCGTCCCAACCATTAATAGTTACACGTTCAGTTTCAAAGTCTGATGTCGCTTCGTATGTTAGAAGGCTACCCACTTCTGTCGCTAGCTCACGAAAACGCTTAGTGCTAATCTCACCTTCACGCATCAGGCCAATTTTATGTTTTACTAGCGGGTGTTTCACTTCAACAACTTTCATTTCCAACTCCGGCAATATTTAAACAAACCTGTAAATTATACACGAACTCTAAGGTTATTTCAGAATCTTTATTCTAATAAAAAAAACCGCGCAAACGTTTGCTCTTCATATTCAAGCCCTGTTAGAATAGCGCCGTTTTCACATCCAACTTAAGTTCGAGGACTATCCCGTGAGTGGTAATACTTCTTCTCTAAGCTACAAAGACGCTGGTGTTGATATCGACGCAGGTAATGCACTAGTAGACCGTATTAAAGGTGCTGTTAAACGCACTCGTCGCCCTGAAGTAATGGGCGGTATTGGTGGCTTTGGCGCCCTATGTGAACTTCCAACGAAATACAAAGAGCCAGTACTTGTTTCAGGTACTGATGGTGTTGGTACTAAACTTCGCCTTGCTTTGGATCTGAAAAAACACGACACCATTGGTATCGACCTAGTGGCAATGTGTGTGAACGACCTAATCGTTCAAGGTGGTGAGCCTCTATTCTTCCTAGACTACTACGCAACAGGTAAGCTAGATGTAGACACAGCAGCAGACGTTGTTTCTGGCATCGCTGAAGGTTGTGTTCAAGCTGGTTGTGCACTTATCGGTGGTGAAACTGCTGAAATGCCAGGCATGTACGAAGGCGACGACTACGATGTAGCTGGCTTCTGTGTTGGTGTTGTAGAAAAAGCGGACATCATTGACGGCACTAAAGTAGCAGCAGGCGACGCACTTATCGCTGTTGGTTCAAGTGGTCCACACTCAAACGGTTACTCTTTAATTCGTAAAGTTCTAGAAGTTTCTGGGGCTGATAAGAGTGAAGAACTAGAAGGTCGCACTATCGGTGAGCACCTACTAGAACCAACTAAGATTTACATCAAATCAGCGCTTAAGATGATTGCAGAGCATGACATTCATGCTATCTCACACATCACAGGTGGTGGTTTCTGGGAAAACATCCCACGCGTACTTCCTGAAGGTACTAAAGCAGTCATTGATGGCAAGAGCTGGGAATGGCCTGCTATCTTCAACTGGCTACAAGAGAAAGGTAACGTGGAGACATTCGAAATGTACCGCACTTTCAACTGTGGTGTAGGCCTAGTTGTTGCTCTACCTAAAGATCAAGCAGACGCTGCTGTTGAACTACTGAAAGCTGAAGGCGAAAACGCTTGGGTTATCGGTGAGATCGCAAACGCTGAAGCTGGCGAAGAGCAAGTTGAAATTAAATAAGTGATACGCTCACTTACTTAGTTAATCAATGAGGACCTAATGGTCCTCATTTTGCTATTTAGCCCGCAGAAAACCTTAGTTTATGTAGGTACATTGTAAACAATTCAGTTAATCAATCGTATGACCCACTCTATGAAAAACAATCACTCAAATAAAACCAGTCACTCTAATAAAAACATCGTTGTGTTAGTTTCAGGAAGCGGAAGTAACTTACAGGCAATTTTGGATGCCTGTGATAACAATATGATTGATGCTTCAGTTAAGGCTGTCTTTTCAAACAAAGCAGAGGCTTTTGGATTAGAACGAGCGAAAACCGCAGGTGTTGGCGCACATTCAGTGAATCCAAAAGACTTTGGTTCACGTGAAGAGTTTGACCATGAATTGATGGTTCAGATCGATGCTTACCAGCCAGATTTAATCGTACTCGCTGGCTACATGCGAATCCTGAGTTCAGAGTTTGTTCGTCACTATGCAGGGAAAATGGTCAACATCCACCCTTCTCTGTTGCCGAAATACCCAGGCCTACACACCCACCAGCGTGCCATTGATGCGCAAGACAAAGAACACGGTACTAGCGTCCACTTTGTTACCGAGGAGCTCGATGGCGGCCCTGTGATCTTGCAAGCTAAGGTGCCGGTATTTGAAGATGATGATGCTGATATGTTGGCAAGCCGAGTGCTGACTCAAGAACACTGCATTTACCCTATGGTCTGCAAGTGGTTCGCGGAAGACCGTTTATCAATGGTCAATGGACAGGCTGTGTTAGACGGTAAAGCATTAGGTAAACACGGTTACGCAGAAGAGTAATTCGTCAAACGACTCTCAGACAACAAATTGCTGAAAAACAAAAAGGCCGCTTACTGACTGGTTAGTGCAGTAAGCGGCCTTCGTTTGTTCGGGTTCAAGCAATACGATCTACAGCATTAGCTTAATGGCTCTGTCGGTGCTTGGCTCGCTACCTTTTTCGGCGCATAAGCAACATCTTCTAACGCTTGATGGTTGTTGCCAATCAGCTCACCAAAATGAAACAGTGCGTATTCGCCCGGCTTCATTCTAAACCACTGTTCATTGTCCGTAAGAGGTTGAGTTGCTACCACCGTCACCACATCATTTGGCGTAGTCTCTTCTTGGAAGTTTATCTCAACATCTTCATCAATCAGGCTCGCTTTACCAAAAGGTGCGCGCCTTGTTATCCAGTACAAATGGTTAGTACAGTAAGTCATCACGTACTCACCATCACTCAACAACATGTTGAAAACGCCTTTCTCGCGGAGCTGGTCACAACATTCCGCTACGAAGCGAAACATACCTTCCATATCTTGAGGTGGCTCAGGGAAACGCTCTTCAAGTTGTTTGAGTAGCCAACAGAAGGAGAGCTCACTGTCTGTCTCGCCAACCGGTCTGAAACGACCACTAATCAGATCGTCGTAATCCGTTAATTGACCATTGTGAGCAAAGGTCCAGTATCGCCCCCAAAGCTCACGAGTAAAAGGGTGTGTATTCTCTAGATTAACACCACCACGGTTCGCTTGACGGATATGACTGACAACGGCTTGGCTTTTAATTGGGTAGTTTTGAACCAACTCAGCGATCTTAGATTCACAGCTAGGGTTAGGATCTTTAAATGTACGAAAACCCTTTCCCTCATAGAAGGTAATACCCCAGCCATCGCGGTGCGGGCCAGTATTGCCTCCACGCTGCATAAGACCAGTAAAGCTAAAACAAATATCAGTTGGCACATTCGCGCTCATACCGAGCAATTCACACATGGTTTAATCTACTCCCTATTAAAACCAATGGAGCCAAAAAGCTGGGCTCCAAATGTCTGTAAAACTATTATTCCATCTCTTTTTCGACAAGCTGAATCACAATGTGGATGATCTTAATGTGAATCTCTTGGATGCGATCTGCGTAGCCAAAGTGTGGTACTCGGATTTCGATATCCGCACAACCCGCCATTTTACCGCCATCTTTACCCGTCAATGCAATCGTCTTCATGCCTTTCGCTTGAGCCGCTTCAATCGCTTTTAGAATATTGGCAGAGTTACCTGAAGTCGACAGACCGAACAACACATCACCTTTACGACCCACCGCTTCTACATAGCGAGAAAACACGTGGTCGTAGCCAAAATCATTACTCACACAAGATAAGTGGCTAGGGTCTGAAATCGCAATGCCAGCGTAGCCCGGGCGATTTTCACGGTATCGGCCTGTTAGCTCTTCCGCGAAGTGCATCGCATCACAGTGTGAGCCACCGTTACCACAAGAAAGCACTTTGCCTTCTTGTTTGAATGAGTCAGCAATCAGTTTTGCAGCCGCTTCAATTTGAGCAATGTTGTGATCATCACTCAAGAACTTGTTAAGAACGTCAGCAGCTTCGTTCAATTCACTTTTGATTAGGTCTTGGTACATAAGGCTTATCTCTTATATTTTTTTTACGCAACTTAAGGTACGTGAAATGAGAGCTGAGGGTTTTTCCCTCTTTATAGCTGAGTTTACCCACAAACATGAAATAGTGTCGACACTTAAGCCCAAAGATTGCCACCTTAATTAACTTGTCGTTGTAAATCCGTCCAAATATTCGCCACCAACCTCTCACAATTAGAATTTTAACTCTATTGAGATCACTTTTTACTCACCTTGGAGTTTTACAAATATTTAATATTTTGTTTACACTTGACTGGTTAGACCTCTTACCTAAAACTTAATAACAATAAGTGATCTCTGAAAAGGAAATCGATCATGAACATATTGCTCTCCCTACTCGGCATGACCGCCATCTTAGGCGTCTGTCTTTACCATAGAGTTAGTCTGGTACGTGCATTAGTTGTATTAACCGGCGCAATGGTAGCATTAACACTGCTTGGCGGCGTGGCTGTTACCGGCTGGCTTTGCTATCTATTAGCCGTTGCGATCTTTGCTGTACCGACCATTCGTCAGACACTGATCAGCCAAAAAGCACTCTCTTTATTTAAGAAAGTTCTACCGGCGATGTCTCAGACAGAAAAAGAAGCACTAGAAGCCGGCACAGTATGGTGGGAAGCAGAGCTGTTCAAAGGCAAACCTGAATGGAAGAAACTTCAGAACATTGCTGACCCGAAACTCTCTGAAGCTGAGCAAGCGTTTTTAGATGGTCCAGTAAATATCGTGTGTGAAATGGTCAATGATTACCAAGTCACTCATGAGCTTGCTGATTTGCCACCAGAAGTATGGCAATACCTGAAAGACCATAAATTCTTCGCCATGATCATCAAGAAAAAATACGGCGGCTTAGAGTTCTCAGCTTACGCTCAATCTTTGGTTCTACAGAAGCTAACAGGCGTTTCTAGTGTATTGTCATCGACGGTTGGCGTACCTAACTCATTAGGCCCTGGTGAGCTTTTACAACACTACGGTACAGAAGAACAAAGAAACCACTACCTGCCTCGCCTAGCGGAAGGTAAAGAGATCCCTTGTTTCGCACTAACTAGCCCAGAAGCTGGCTCAGACGCTGGCTCTATTCCAGATTACGGTGTGGTTTGTAAAGGCGACTGGCAAGGCGAAGAAGTACTCGGCATGCGCCTAACTTGGAACAAGCGTTACATCACTCTCGCGCCTGTCGCGACGGTATTAGGCTTAGCTTTTAAACTTCGTGACCCGGATGGCCTGCTTGGTGATCAAAAAGATCTTGGTATCACTTGTGCGCTTATCCCAACGGATTTAAAAGGCGTAGAAATTGGCAACCGCCACTTCCCACTAAACGTACCTTTCCAAAATGGCCCGACGCAAGGCGACGATATCTTCGTGCCTATCGATTTCATCATTGGCGGTCAGAAAATGGCCGGTCAAGGCTGGCGTATGCTGGTTGAGTGCCTGTCGGTTGGTCGTGGTATCACACTGCCTTCAAACTCAACTGGTGGCATCAAGTCTGCCGCGCTTGCAACTGGCGCTTACGCTCGTATCCGCCGTCAGTTCAAACAGCCTATTGGCCGCATGGAAGGGGTTGAAGAGCCACTTGCACGCCTTGCAGGTAACGCTTATGTAATGGACGCAGCAAGTAACCTAACCGTCGCAGGTATTGACCTTGGCGAAAAGCCTTCGGTTATCTCTGCAATCGTTAAGTACCATTGTACGCACCGTGGCCAACGCAGCATCATTGATGCGATGGATATCGTCGGTGGTAAAGGCATTTGTTTAGGCCCATCGAACTTCCTAGCTCGTGGCTACCAAGGCTCACCTATCGCGATTACGGTTGAAGGCGCAAACATCCTGACTCGTTCAATGATCATCTATGGTCAAGGTGCGATTCGCTGTCACCCTTACGTACTGAACGAAATGGAAGCGGCTTATTCTGAAAGCAGCGATGCGCTTGATAAGTTTGATTCAGCGTTAGCAGGGCACGTTAGCTTTACGATGAGCAACCTAGTCCGCAGCTTGTGGTTTGGTTTAACCGATGGTCGTGGTTCTGATGCGCCAACACCTTCAAATAAAACAGATAAACAGACACAGCGTTACTACCAACAGCTAAACCGCTACAGTGCAAACCTAGCGCTACTGTCTGATATTTCAATGGCAGTTCTAGGCGGATCACTGAAGCGTAGAGAACGTTTATCAGCAAGACTGGGTGATATCTTAAGTCAACTTTACCTCGGTTCAGCAACGTTGAAGCGCTTTGAAAGTGAAGGCAGCCACGCAGAAGATCTACCGTTAGTACATTGGGGGATGCAAGATAGCTTACGTCAGACTGAAGTGGCGATTGATGAATTCTTAGCGAACTTCCCTAACCCTGTGATTGGTCGTCTGCTTCGTGTTGTGCTAATGCCATTTGGTCGTATCCGTCGTGCTCCAAACGACAAGCTCGATAGCAAAGTTGCGCACATTCTACAAACACCAAGCGAAACACGCTCTCGTATAGGTCGCGGCCAATACCTAGAAGCGACGGAATACAACCCAGTAGGTAAGATTGAAAAAGCGCTAGAAGTGATTCTTCAAGCTGAACCTCTGTTCGACAAAGTCTGCAAAGAGACACATCAAAAACGTGCCTTCTTACGACTTGATCTTGTTGCTCAGTTGGGACTTGAGAAAGGTATCTTAACGCAAGACGAAGCAAATCTTCTGATTAGCGCTGAGGAACATAGACTGTACACGATTAACGTGGATGACTTCTCACCAGAGGAGCTTGCAGCAAAATCTCAGTACCCAGACCAATCGATTGATAACGTCGCTTAAGGCCAGAAAAAGAAACAAAAACGGGACTCCTATGAGTCCCGTTTTTTTTGTTCATGACATCGTTGTCACAAATTTTAATGCTTACTTTCTCGAGGCTTACTTTCTCGAGATTTGTTCTCTCGAAGTTTGCTCTCTCAAGACAACTCTAATAATATAGGCTAGTTACTTAGGAGCCTTAAGCTGCATCTCTGGTTGAGCTTTTTTCTTCGCCTTGACCTTACGAACCACAAACCAAATCAATAAGCCCAATAGAATCGCGACCACATTACCCACCGCAATAATGATAATACTGCGCTGTCTGTCATCTTCACGTTTTTGAAGGATCATCAACTCTGTTGCGATACGCTTCTGTTCAGCAAGAGCTTCTTCTTGAAGACGTCGTGACTCTGCTAAGTCGATATCTTCAACAACGCTGTACGACTGCTCGGTAATTGGAAAAATCAGCGGGCGCTGACTTGAAGCATCAGTGGCATAAACCATCCCTGACCAATTATAAATTCCTAAATCGCCATTATAAGGCACCTCTAAAGCGACTTTCATTGCGTCGACTTCAGCCTGCCCCTGCTTGTACATCACATATTCATCAGGAGCCTTGTGCTCAACATGAACCGCTAACGAGCTCGGTGCGATCATCCCCTGTTCACCAGACACCACAATAGTATGAGGTAAACCCTCTTTTCGTGATTGAATGAAGGTGCTAGTGATCGGTGTTGGGTAAACCAAGACTTCTTGCTCTTGCGCTCGCAGGAACACGCCATTACCAGAGGTAATACGCGCTCGGTATTTACCGGGCTCGATATCAATTGGCAAAGAGACAGTGAACACACCATCTCCGGCCTTTTCATCAAGATCAGCGCCATCATCGGCAAACTCGCCCATCACAACCGGCACCGGGCGCGCTTCTCTCACCAAAGACTCTTCGTTTTCAACAAACTTAGTAAAGGTAACCTTAAGCTTCACGCGATCGAGAAAATCGCGCAGCACCAGCGGCTTGCCATCAGAAGTCAGTCGAGCGGTAAATTTGATGCGCTCTGTTTGATACAACTTATCTGGGAACTCATTAGCATCCAAAACAAGATGAGACAGCAGCTTGATATTGTTCTTAGGGGAAACTTTACCTATCGCTTGCCAAGGGCCGGGCATCGGATTGTCGATAGAGATAATGTCCATGGACGATTCTTCGTACCAACGGACATTATCAGCATTGCGCCAAGAGTAGTATTTCTTGCCATCAGGGCGAACCAAAACGACAGGTTTAGAGTTATCGGCTCGATAAATCACAAAGGTGACTTGTTCAATACTGGGATCAACTCGAAAACGGTTGTCCAATAAACTCATAACGGATTCTGTTGCTGCATGTAAGCCAAAACTTAACAGCAATAAGCAACCGGTAGCAAATACCCTTAACATACTTTCTCCCTACTGACGCCAGAGGCAGCTTCCGCTTTTCTCGACGAGATCTAAACGACTTTGATGCGCTTCTACTTCATCGGCCGTAGCTCGTAAAACCTTTAGGGATTTTCGACCACTTTCTACTCTTCGTATGCTTTCGGCTTCACCTTCCTGTTGACCAGCGTTAAATTGCAGCGAAGTTTGACCACCCGTCATCAATAAGTAGACGTCGGCTAGGATCTCCGCATCGAGCAATGCGCCGTGGAGAGTGCGGTGCGAGTTATCGATACCGTAACGGTCACATAAGATATCTAGGTTGTTTCTTTTACCTGGGAATATCTTCTTCGCCATTGCCAAGGTATCGGTAACTTTACAGTAGTCATCCGTTTTACCTATCGCTGGGTTGAGCTTCTCAAACTCATAGTCCATGAAGCCCGTATCGAAGGGCGCGTTATGAGCCACCAGCTCCGCACCTTTGATAAAGTCGAGAAACTCTTTATGAATGTCTTGGTATTCAGGCTTATCAATCAAGAATTCATCGGTAATACCGTGAACGCCAATCGCCTCTTCTTGAATCGCACGATCGGGCTTGATGTAGACGTGGAAATGACGCCCGGTCAGCCTACGGTTGATGATCTCTACTGCACCAATTTCAACGATGCGGTGACCCATATAGTGAGGGCCACCTTCTGTATTCATACCGGTGGTTTCGGTATCGAGTACAACAATGCGCTTATTTTCGTTCGAACTGTTTTTTTCGTTCGTGCTTTGTTCTGGAGTGCTACTGGTATTCATAAGGATAACTGTGTCAGACTATGCCGATAATGTGCTTGAGGTAATAGTATCAAATCATGACGAAACAAGTTGAAATTTTCACTGATGGTTCTTGTTTAGGCAACCCTGGTCCCGGCGGCTATGGCATCGTACTTCGCTACAAAAAAGTCGAGAAGACGCTAGCAGAAGGTTTCACGCTAACAACCAATAACCGTATGGAAATGCTCGCCGCTGTCGTGGCTCTGCAAACCCTCAAAGAACCTTGCTCTGTGATTCTGACCACAGATAGCCAATACGTGCGTCAAGGCATCACACAGTGGATTCATAACTGGAAAAAGCGTGACTGGAAAACAGCCGACAAGAAACCGGTTAAAAATGCCGATCTGTGGCAAAGGCTCGATAAAGAAACCGCTCGCCATAACGTTGATTGGCGCTGGGTAAAAGGACACGCCGGACACAGAGAAAACGAAATGTGTGATGATTTAGCGCGAAATGCAGCGGAGAATCCGACTCTAGAAGATACGGGCTATCAACCAAGCTAATCGTCTTTTTAATTAGACGCACATTTCAGAAAGCGATTTATAATTTCTTAAACTAATTGACAATTTCTCAATCGAATTGATAGATGAAAAGCCGACAACTAATCGGCTTTTTCTGTTTTTAGCGGATATGACGCTTTGGCTGAATCCATTGTACGGCGCGTATTGGTTCTAAAACTTGCCCCAACAGGCGAGAAACGTCGCTTAAGGTGCCAATGTGGTTTGATGGGTTTTAGCGGGTAAGTACGCTTACGAGCAACAATAAAGTATTGGCTTCCGGCGAAGGATGCACAACCACCTAAGCTGTTCTCCAACCACGTCCACATCGCTTGATACTTACTCATCGGAAACAGCGCGTAGGTGTCACAATGAATTACTTCATAGTTAAGTACACCTAACCAGTCTTTAATTCGACTTGGCGTGTACATACGCCCACTCCAAGGCAAGCTGTTCTTTCGCCAAGGCATCAAACTGGCAAGCCCAGTGACACTGATTGGGTTGAAGCCGGTGATAATGATATAGCCATCGTCCATCATCACTCGATCGACTTCTCTCAATAATCGATGCGGGTCATTGCTATAATCTAACTGATGACTCAACACTACAACATCAAAGCTTTTCTCCAAAAAGGGTAAATTATAGCCATCCGCTATCACATTATGTAATGGGTTCTGGATATCTAGGTTTACTTGATGTTGAATGTTGCATGTGCAGCTAGAAATCTCACTACTGAGGCCACCGAGCTTGAGCATATGGTAACCAAATAGCTTTGGGCACCACTCATCGAGTCGAGTTTGAATAGATTCTCTCAACCAGTCCCCATTGTGCAATTGCGCCCAAGTGTAAGGACGTTCAAACTTCTTTCTGCTACGTGCTGGCTTCATCAATAATCTGTCTCACTTATTCTGTCGCACTAAAAGTGACTGGAGAACCAATAATGTTACATATCAAAAGCATACCTGCATTTAACGACAATTACATCTGGCTGATTCAAAATAGCGATCGCCGTTGTGCTGTCGTCGACCCTGGTGATGCGGCTCCAGTATTAGAGTACTTGGCACACCATGAGCTAACTTTAGATGCAATCTTGATTACACACCACCACCACGATCACATTGGTGGTGTTCCAGAACTCGTTAGACAATTTCCCGGCGTGGATGTTGTCGGTCCAAGGAATGAACCTATCCCTACCTTAACTCATCAGGTCGATGATGGTGATCAATTAGAACTGTTTGGCGAAGTATTCCTCGTCCTAGGGCTCAGTGGCCATACTGCGGGTCATATTGGTTATGTGGGCGATGCCAAACTGTTTTGTGGTGATGTGTTGTTCTCTGCGGGCTGTGGCCGAATCATGGAAGGCACACCACAACAGATGTTCGATGCACTGAACAAGATCACAGCACTTCCTCAAGAAACCGAGGTTTACTGTGCTCATGAATACACCGCCGCGAACATCGCTTTCGCACTGGCTGTTGAGCCTGACAACCAACATTTGCAGCAATATCGCGACCAAGTGAACCGACTGCGAGCTCAGAATAAGTCGACCATCCCCACAAATTTGAGACAAGAGAAGTTTGTGAACCCTTTCTTGCGCTATACCGAGCCAAGTGTAGTGAAATCAGTATCTAATCGTACTGAGCAGACCGATCCTTTATCGGTATTTACCGCTTTACGTGCGTGGAAGAACGAATTTTAACAAATACAGACTTGTCACTCATAGGGGGTGGCAAGTATTATCACCGGCCGTTAATTAAAAAGGCTGTAACATGCGAGTTAAGTACAGCTGGGCTTTGGTATTACTACTTTCTGGTTGCCAATTAACTCAGTCAGAGAATCCAGACCAAGCTTCCGAGCAAACCAACACATCTCCTACTAAAGAAGTTTCTCAAGCGAACGTTTCATCAGAAGCAACAGCCAAAGAAGATCAAAAAGTTGAAGCACCTGTCGTTACTCCACAAACACAAGAAGATGTTTGGAAACGCATTGCGATGCAACTTGAAATGGAAGTGCCAGACCAAAAGAAGGTCGACTACTACCGAACTTGGTATCTCAAGCACCCGAGTCATCTAAAAACAGTATCAAAGCGTGCTGAACCTTTCTTGTATCTGATCACGACTAAGATTGAAGAAAAAGGCTTACCACTAGAATTGGCACTACTACCCGTTGTAGAAAGCTCTTTCGATGCGTTTGCCTACTCTCATGGCAGTGCTGCTGGTCTATGGCAATTCATTTCAGGCACTGGCAAAGACTACGGGCTTGAACAGAACTTTTGGTATGACGGCCGCCGCGATGTTGCCGCCTCTACCGACGCCGCATTGGACTTCCTCTCAGATCTTAACCGACGTTTCGATGGCGACTGGAATCATGCGATTGCTGCCTATAACAGTGGTGGTGGTCGAGTAAACAGCGCAATCCGCAAGAACAAGAAGCTTGGCAAGCCAATCGACTTTTTCTCTTTGGACTTACCAAAAGAGACCAGCAGCTATGTACCTAAACTGCTTGCTCTAGCAGATGTCATTGCCAACCAAGAAAAGTATGGCATCGATATTCCGGCGATCCCGAATAAGCCAGTGCTGACTCTGGTTAACCCTGAAGAACAGCTTGATTTAGCCATTGCTGCGAACTACGCAGGCATTCCTGTCAAAGAACTTCAAGGTTACAACCCGGCTTACAACCAATGGGCAACGGCACCAGAGAAACACCAACAACTATTACTTCCTTTAGATTCAGTTGAGAAATTCAACAAAGAAGTCGCTGCCAATAAAGGCAAAGGCATGAAGTTGGTGCGTTACAAGGTTCAATCTGGTGACAGCATTAGCGTACTGGCAAGCAAATATAACACCACCAGCAAAGTGATCCGCTCTGCAAACGGTTTGAGCAACAACAATATTCGTATTGGCCAGCACTTACTTATCCCAACATCCACCAAAGACGACAAGACATACGCCCTAAGCGCCTCAAACCGCCTAGCAAGCACACAGTCGAAGAGTCGTGGTCAATATAAGCTCAGCCATACTGTAAGAAGTGGTGACAGCCTATGGACGATTGCACGCGCAAATAAGGTCTCTCATCAATCACTGGCTAAGTGGAATGGCATGGGACCACGCGACACGCTTAGAGTTGGTCAAGAACTGGTCATTTGGAAGAACGGCTCAGACGGCGCCATCATCCGTACGATCTTTTATAACGTAAGATCGGGTGACACAGTCAGCGGTATTGCATCAAAGTTCAAAGTAAAAAGTACAGATGTTGTAAAATGGAACACTTTGCAGAACAAAAAATACCTACAGCCAGGACAAAAACTGAAGCTGTATGTTGATGTAACTAAGGTAAGTGTATGAACCCGTCAAGTAACCCACTCGTCATGCTGTTGGATATATTCCGTTCGCCAACAGCTTGTTTCTTAGCGCTTTATCAACGAAGTGCTTGGGGATGGCAACCCTACGTCGTATTAATGCTCAGCCCATTTTTGTTTTGGGGTGCTTATTTTTCGAATGTAGATTTTGCATGGTTAAGTGCAGAGCTCTCGCAGCAACTGGCTCAAACGAACCCTGACCAATTGGCGTTACTTGACAGCAATACCTTACTCGCAAGTGAAATCATCAGCGACGTATTTGGCCGAACATTAACCATCGTTCTATTGGCATTCTGGTTTAACCTAGCAACCAAGCCAAGCCAACATCAGCACAGCTTTTGGCGATGGTTTGCAGCGGCATCGGTTGTTATATTCCCAGCTGTTTTAGGTGATGTAGCAAGCTACGCAAGCCTGATACTCAAGCATGGACATGTGATGAACTACGCTGCCGACTTGAACAGCTTAAATGGCTTGATCAAGTTACCGCTAACTAATGATTGGTCACAGTTTGCTAGCTCATTACCACTGCTTCTGCCATGGTACATCGTGCTAGGTTATGCTGCGGTATTAACGTGGACTGAGTTTGAACGCGGGCAAGCGCTTGTGATTTCAGGCTTACCATGGGTTGGCTACTACCTAATCTGGGCGCTCTACATTTTAATCTTTTAAGTAGAAGAGATAAGGCTAGCGAAGACTCTCTAGCCTATTGTTCCGTTAGATTTCCCAAGGTAACCACCGTGCGAATGGTTAAGTTCCAATGACTAATAGCTAATCACTATTTAGCCTTAAAGGTCACTCGCATAGGGTTATGATCAGAAGCGTCCGTAATGGGCGCTTTTGCTTTTTCTACCTCTAGCCCTCGATAGAACACATGGTCGAGCACCAGTCCTGTAATGAACTGAGTTCTGTTATCTGGCTCAAAGGCAACTTCCGTCAAACCAACCTTCTCCAACGCATCTTTCAATACAGCAAAGCGAGCTTCACTCCAGCTATTAAAGTCCCCAGCAAAAATAACCGGCCCACGATACTTTTGCAGATTGTCAGTTAAGCTCTTGAGCTGAGCCTCGTAATCTTCCGTACCAAAGGTAAAGTTCACAGCGTGGATATTAATCACAGCCAGCTCTTCGCCATTGTTTAGTTGGTAACGCGACCAAAGCGCCGATTTAGGCAGTTGAAGCCAAGGTTCTTCATGAGTATAAGCACACGCTTCAATCGGTAAATGGGTTGCTAGGTTGAGTACCCCAGCACTTTTCTCAAAGGCCTCAAACGCATTAACACGTGTGCTTCCCCACTGTCCGCTCATTACCCATTGGCGAAGTCCTTCTGTCATACTAGCTTCTTGCAGCAAGACTAAATCGCTACCTGCCGACAGCTTATTTAACTCACTCTGCCAATTATTTCGGTTTTGCTTGTAGATATTCCACACCGTAATGTCTAAGCCATCAGACACATCAATCGCTTTCGGTGCAGAGTTTTGGTAGCAACTGTAGATGTCGTTACTGGTACTTTGAGAGGAAATGATCAGGTTGGGTTTATTCGGGATCACGAAGATAAAATGAAAACTAACGACAGCAAGCGTTATCAATAACGTGATAACAATGATGGTTTTCTTAAACATACAGCACCCTACCAGAGATGAAAAAGGAGCGATAAACGCTCCTTTTAGGGTAATAGTTTTTTTATACGGCGTCTTCGTCTTCTTCGCCAGTACGAATACGTACCACACGTTCAACTTCAGTAATGAAGATCTTACCGTCACCAATTTTACCTGTTTGAGCCGTCTCAATGATGGTATCAACACATTGGTCAGCCACTTCGTCGGTCACAACGATTTCTAGTTTCACTTTAGGTAAAAAGTCGACCATGTACTCTGCGCCGCGATATAGCTCAGTATGACCTTTTTGACGTCCAAAGCCTTTAACTTCAGATACTGTCATACCCGTAATACCCACTTCTGCAAGTGCTTCACGTACATCATCAAGTTTGAATGGCTTGATAATGGCTTCAATCTTTTTCATGTTCATCCCTTAAACTGTGCGAATGGCTCATTATCGGTTAGCTATAGTAAACATTCAATGAAAAAAGCCAGAGCTTTAAAGCTCTGGCTCGAAATTTATCATCTTGTTTAATCAGCGCTTTGAGAAGGTTTTACTTAAGGCTTGCGTAGTAAGCGGCTAGATTCGCGATGTCTTCATCACTCAGCATTGAAGCTTGAGCCTGCATTACAGCGGCCAAACCGCCGGTGCGCTGGCCATTCTTATAGGCCTTAATTGATGAAGCGATGTATTGCTCGTTTTGACCTTTAAGGTTTGGATAGCCAGGGATCACTGCGATACCGTCTGCACCATGACATGCCGCACAGATTGCTGCTTTAGCTTGACCCGCAGCAACATCAGCCGCCAGAGCGTTACCACTCAATAGTCCAAATCCAAGAACTAATCCTAGTGTAATTTTCTTCATTGCATATTCCATTAATTATTTTTATTAAAGTGACGGTGAATTGTGACATAAACTTTTTCTACTTGCTCCAAAGCGCTTCACAATCTTGACCTTCGTAGTTTTTATCTACGAATAAGCCTAAAACAGCGATCACTCGATCGCCATCCATTAATATCGGCGTTCTGCGTCTTAACCAACTGGGTACTTGGTACTCTTGAAACAACTTCTTAAGCTTCCTGCTATGACCGCGCCCAACAGGGTGTGCTGACAATCCCTCAGGGTTAAATATAACTCGCAGTGTTCCTCTCGTTGTGTTGAGACTAAAATGTTGCGCATCACAGTGGTTAGATACACCATCACTCGCCGCTGAAGTTAAGTGTAGTTCCCCTAAACCGCCAGGCAAAACTAAGCTCTCTTCCATCGAGATATCACTTTGCCAGTTCGACAAGTCTTTGGTCTCTTTTACGACATGGAGCTGATGATTAAAACGTCTAACCTCAACCTCATTCAACACCAGCTTAGGGTTGGCGTCTGCCTGAGCACATGCCACCTCATCCCATATAAGTTTGAGCTGCTTTTGGCTCGGCATCGGTTGATTACAGCGGCTCAGCCACATTCTTAATAAGCGTGCACGCAGTAAATCAGAGTACTGAGATAATACCTCAATACTTAAGCTGTGCTTCTCAGTCAAAGCTTGTTGTAAGTGAGATTCTAACAACTCATCCAACAGTAACTCTTGCTCTGCACATAGCTGAGCACTACGACTGACCGATTCTCGAAAACTAGGCCAACGCTCGGTCAGTGTCGGAGTGACTTGATGACGAATAAAATTACGGTCAAAGCGAACGTCTTGATTACTCTCATCTTCTACCCAAGTTAAAGCCATATCGCGCGCCGCCACTTCAATATCCGTTCTCGTCACCGACAGCAGTGGGCGAACGATATGAGCACCTGAAAATGGCATCACTTTCGCCATTGAAGAGAGCCCTTTCGGACCACTGCCACGCTTAAGAGCTAACAAGAAGGTCTCGACTTGGTCATCGATGTGCTGGCCTGTCACTAACACATCACCTTGTCTAATATGCTTTTTAAGGGCTTGGTATCGCGCGTCTCGAGCCAGCTTTTCAACGCTTTCTCCACGGCTAATATCTAGCGAGACTCGTTCAATGAACAAGGATACCGACAAAGCATCACACCATGTTTTGCACTGCTCTGCCCAATAATCAGCATTGTTGCTTAAGCCGTGGTGAACATGTACCGCACAGCAATCGATGTGATGGGACTTAGCGAATTGGGCAGCCAACTCCAACAACACTCGTGAATCGACACCACCACTGAAAGCGACGATCAACCGACAAGGCTTAAGCGCGCTTTGATCAAGTACAGATGTGAAGGTATCAATTAAGTGTGTCATGAGGCTAATAAACCAAGAGATCGTGTTTTAAGGGATAATGTTTTAATAATAAAAAAGGGTTGGCACTGAGTCCAACCCTTTCATCATTTGTTCGTATAGCTAGCCTTATCGCTAAGGCAAGTTATCAGCAGTAGCCGTAGCTCATTAGACGCTGGTAACGACGCTCAAGCAGCGTTTCGTTATCAAACTGCTCTAGCTCTTCTAGCTGTTTAACTAACATGTCTTTCATGTTTTGAGCGGTTTGTGCAGGGTCGCGGTGCGCGCCACCTAGAGGCTCAGGAATGATTTCGTCGATAAGCTCAAGCTCTTTAAGACGAGGAGCAATCAGGCCCATCGCTTCAGCTGCTTGTGGTGCTTTATCTGAATCGCGCCATAAGATTGAAGCACAACCTTCTGGAGAGATTACTGAGTACGTAGAGTACTGAAGCATGTTCACGTAGTCACCAACACCAATCGCTAGTGCGCCACCAGAACCGCCTTCACCCACAACGTTACAGATAACAGGAACTGAAAGGCCAGCCATCACTTTTAGGTTTTTAGCGATAGCTTCAGATTGACCACGCTCTTCAGCACCAACACCTGGGTATGCGCCCGCTGTGTCGATGAAAGTAATAATAGGCATGTTGAAACGCTCAGCAGTTTCCATTAGACGTAGCGCCTTACGGTAACCTTCTGGCTTTGGCATACCAAAGTTACGGATCACTTTCTCTTTAGTCTCACGACCTTTCTGGTGACCAATAACCATAACAGGACGGCCATTTAGACGAGCCATACCACCCACAATAGCTTTGTCGTCAGCGTAAGCGCGATCGCCCGCCATCTCTTCAAACTCTGTGAATGCATGCTCCAGGTAATCTTTGGTGTAAGGACGTTGAGGGTGACGAGCAAGTTGAGCTACCTGCCATGCACCTAAGTCACTAAAGATTTTCTGTTTAAGCTCTAAGCTTTTTTTCTCTAGTTGTTCGATTTCTTTGTCTAGATCTACCGCTGTGTCACCACCGTGACGCGAAACGTCACGTAGCGCTTCGATTTTTGCTTCAAGTTCAGCGATAGGCTTTTCAAATTCTAGAAAGTTCAGGCTCATCTATGAATCCTTGTTGATTCAGCTCCGCATTCGCGAAGCTAAATTTTAGTTAAATTCGAGTTCTACTTGGCTATTTCCAAGCAGCTGTTTTAATTCGTCTAGTAATGTATCACTTGGCGTCACGCGCCATTCTGTGCCCAATGTTAACCGCGCTCTAGCGTCGGCACGCTGGTAGTATACATTGACTGGGACCGTTCCGGCTCTATAAGGTTCTAAGATTTGACTAAAGCGTTCAAAAAATTGACCGTTAATTTGGGATTGGTCGATAGATATCGACACCCCACGAGCATATTTCTCACGGGCGCTTCCTAAGTCCATGACCTCGCGCGCGGACATTTTAAGCCCGCCATTGAAATCATCAAAGCTGACCTGTCCGGAAACGACCACAATTTTGTCTTTTTCGAGCAATTCTGCGTAGCGATCGAGCGCATCCGAGAACAACATCACTTCCATTCGGCCCGAACGGTCATCAAGTGTCATCAAACCAATTCGCGTGCCGCGCTTCGTCGTCATCACTCTCGCAGCAATCACCAAGCCTGCAATTGTTAGTGATTGGTCACGACGCGTTGGCGTGGCATCTTTCAAACGACAGCTGGTGTATTTCGCTAACTCTTTGATGTAAGCGTTAACCGGGTGACCCGTTAAATACAAACCAAGCGTTTCACGTTCACCTTCAAGCCAAACCTTCTCAGGCCATTTAGGCACTTGGGTATACTTGTGTTCAACCTCTTCCGGAGCGTCGGTCAACACGCCAAACATATCAGATTGACCAAAAGACTCGGCATGGTGATGTTGACTCGCTGCCTTCACCGCATCTTTCAAAGATGCCATCATCGCCGCTCGGTGAGGACCTAATCTATCTAAGGCTCCGGATAGAATCAACTTTTCGATAACACGTTTATTAACCTTCTTCAGATCAAGACGTGCACAGAAGTCGAATAAGTCTTTAAAGTAACCACCTTTATTTCGCGCTTCAATAATCGCTTCAATAGGGCCTTCACCGACCCCTTTGATCGCACCGATGCCATAAACAATCGCGCCATCTTCATCCACGTTAAAGCGGTACAGACCCGAGTTGATATCTGGTGGTAAAAGCTTGAGCTTCATACGGAAACATTCATCAACAAGGCCAATAACCTTCTCGGTGTTATCCATATCTGCCGTCATTACCGCAGCCATAAATTCCGCTGGGTAGTGCGTTTTCAGCCATAGCGTTTGATAAGAAACCAGTGCATATGCTGCGGAGTGAGATTTGTTAAAGCCGTAGCCCGCAAATTTCTCTACCAAGTCAAAGATCTTCATGGCCAGCTCGCCATCAACACCATTGGCTTCAGCACCCTCTTTAAAGGTACCACGCTGCTTTGCCATCTCTTCTGGCTTTTTCTTACCCATCGCACGACGCAACATATCCGCTCCACCAAGCGTATAGCCAGCAAGGATCTGTGCGATTTGCATTACCTGCTCTTGATACAGGATGATGCCGTACGTAGGTTCTAGCGTCTCTTTCAGCGATTCGTGTTGCCACGTTTCATCAGGGTAAGAAACCGCTTCACGGCCGTGTTTACGGTCGATAAAGTTATCTACCATGCCTGATTGCAGAGGACCCGGACGGAACAGGGCTACCAATGCGATAATATCTTCAAAACAGTCGGGCTGTAGACGTTTGATAAGGTCTTTCATACCACGCGATTCCAGCTGGAATACCGCGGTGGTTTCAGAATTTTGTAATAGGTTAAATGACGCTTGGTCATCAAGAGGAATCGACTCGATACGAACCGGCTCTTTGCCTTCTTTCTTCAGGCGAGGGTTTACAAGGCCTAACGCCCAATCGATGATGGTCAGAGTACGTAGACCCAAGAAGTCGAACTTAACCAAACCGGCGGTTTCAACGTCATTCTTATCGAATTGCGTTACTGGGAAGTTACCTTCTGCATCGGCATAGATTGGCGCAAAATCGGTGATCGTGGTGGGTGAGATAACAACACCGCCCGCGTGCTTACCGGCATTTCGCGTACAACCTTCAAGGATGCGACACTTATCGATCAGCTCACGAACTTCTTCATCGCCATCGTAAAGCTCTGGCAATGCAGGTTCAGCAAGGAATGCTTTCTCTAGCGTCATACCCGGATCTGGCGGTACAAGCTTTGAAATTCGATCGACGAAACCAAACGGGTGACCCAGTACACGGCCTACATCGCGGATTACCGCTTTTGCCGCCATGGTACCAAAGGTGATGATCTGAGAAACGGCATCACGACCGTACATTTCAGCCACGTGATCAATAACTTGGTCACGCTTATCCATACAGAAGTCGATATCGAAATCGGGCATGGATACACGTTCTGGGTTCAAGAAACGTTCGAAAAGTAGATCGTATTCAAGTGGATCGAGATCGGTGATATCCAAGGCGTAAGCGACTAGAGAGCCGGCACCAGAACCACGGCCAGGACCTACTGGCACATCGTTGTCTTTTGACCACTGGATGAACTCCATTACGATCAAGAAGTAACCTGGGAAACCCATGTTGTTAACAACTTCGAGCTCAATCTTGAGTCGCTCATCGTATTCCGGTCTGCGCTCAGCACGCACTTTTTCATCTGGGAATAGGAACGCTAGACGTCGCTCAAGGCCTTCTTCAGATTTCTTGATCAAGAAGTCTTCAATCGCCAAACCTTCCGTTGGGAAGTTAGGCAGGAAGTACTCGCCCAGACGAACCGTTACATTACAACGCTTAGCAATCTCAACACTGTTCTCAAGTGCTTCAGGGATATCGGAGAACAACTCGCACATCTCTTCTTCGCTACGAAGATACTGTTGCGCGCTGTAATTTTTAGGACGACGAGGATCGACCATAGTGAAACCATCATGAATTGCCACGCGGATTTCATGGGCATCAAACAGGTCTTCAGTTAGGAATACTACTTCGTTGGTTGCAACAACAGGCAAGTCTTCCTGCTCAGCAAGTTCTAGTGCAAAGTGCAGATAAGACTCTTCATCGGCACGCCCTGTACGAATCAACTCTAAATAAAAGCGATCGGGGAAGTGAGTCTTGTAAAACTCGACACTGCTCGCGACGAGATCACGGTTACCTTTCAGCAATGCCTTACCGATCTCACCTTCCTTCGCACCGGATAAGATGATCAATCCTTCAGCGTTTTCGATTAACCACTCTTTGTCGATCACCGGCTGATGTTGCACGTGACCACGCAAGTAAGCTTTTGAAATCAGCAAGGTAAGGTTGTTATAACCTTTGTTATCAGACGCCAACACCGTCAGTTTCGTCAGTTCATCTCCAAATTCTGGAGATTGCATGAGGAAATCAGCACCAATAATTGGCTTAACCCCACACCCATGGGCAGTACCGTAAAACTTCACCAAACCACACAGGTTAGTGAAATCGGTCAATGCTAGGGCGGGCATACCCATTTCAGCGACTTTCTTAACTAACGGTGGCACCTTAGACAGGCCATCCACCATAGAAAAGTCACTGTGTACGCGTAGGTGAACAAATTTTGGATCTGACATTATTTTTCCTGAGTTCTAGGCTAGGGCCTAGGATTACAACTGAGTGTATTCTATTTTTTTCTGCAGCAAGTAAGCAAATTTATTCGAAGCTTAGCTCTGAGCCATGTAGCGTTTAATCTATACCAAGAATACGCTTTACTGGCTTAAAGCTCTTGCGGTAATGCTCGGTAACACCGTGCTTTTCAATGGCTTCAAAATGCGCCTTAGTCGGGTAACCTTTGTGTTTAGCAAAGCCAAATTCCGGATGAAGCTTATCGAGTTCTTCCATCTCTTGGTCGCGAACCACTTTAGCGATAATAGACGCCGCACTGATCTCTGCTACTCGTAAATCGCCCTTTACAATAGCCAGACCGTCCATTGGAAGTTGAGGAACACGGTTACCATCGATCAGTGCCATGTCAGGCTGAACGCTCAACCCAGCGATAGCGCGCTGCATGGCGACCATGGTTGCCTGCAGGATGTTCAACTCATCAATTTCTTGTGGTGAACAACGACCAACCGACCACGCCAATGCTTTCTCTTTAATTTCAGGAAGCAGAGCAAGGCGCTTTTTCTCAGACAGTTTTTTTGAATCGTTTAAGCCTTCGATTGGGTTGTTTGGATCGAGGATAACCGCAGCAGTCACCACGTCGCCAACCAAAGGGCCACGTCCTACTTCATCCACGCCAGCAAACAGCTGGTAGCCTTGCGGGTATTCAAATGGAGGAAGCTCTTTTTTCTCTTTTACTGCCATAACTAATCTCTTAATATTCTGTAAGTAAGCGCTTTATGCTTCAACAAAAGGTCGGTCAATCAATTTCAATACTGCGTTAGCGGCTTGTTTGTCTGCGTCTTTACGGATCCAGTGATGCATCTCGGTAAAGCGTTCGATCAAGGCACTGTTATCGGCTGATAGCATTTTATCGACAGACGGGAACAAAAAGTCTGGGTGGCACTCTTCAAGAATATGCTCTTTCACGATCTCTTCACCAGCCAAAATATTCGGCAGTGACACAAACTCAGTGATCGCCAATTTCTTAACAATGTAACCCGTCAGCTTATTTACTTTGTAACCAACCACCATAGGGCGTTTAAGCAACATACATTCGAGAGCCACGGTACCTGAAGCCAAAAGCACAGAATCAGCGGCGGTAATCACGTTGGTTGCCGTATCTTCGACTAACGTGAATTCAAGCTCAGGTGCGGTCGATTGCCAGATTTCAGTAAACTGCTTTTTACGTTGCTCGTTAACGAGCGCAACAACAAAGTTGATATCCGGATACTTCTGCTTAATACGCTGGCAAGTTTCGATAAATGGCTGAGCAATCAAACCCATCTCACCGCCACGACTGCCCGGCAGTACGGCTAACCACTGCTTGTCTTGATCAAGACCTAATAGCTCTCGAGCATCTTGTTTACTTGGCTCTAAAGGAATCGCGTCTGCCAACGTGTGACCAACAAACTCACAGGCAACGTTATATTTATCGTAGAACGCTTTTTCGAACGGCAAGAAAGCCAATACCAAGTCAGTTGCTTTGTCGATTTTAAAGATACGTTTGGGACGCCAAGCCCACACTGAAGGGCTCACGTAATGCACCGTTTTGATGCCAGCGTTCTTAAGGTCTAACTCAAGCCTTAGGTTGAAATCGGGCGCATCGATACCCACAAACACATCTGGCGGGTTTTGAGTGAAATACTTTACCAGCTCTGCTTTCACTTTTAATAAGCGAGGTAAACGGCCAAGTACTTCAACTAAGCCCATGACAGCCAGCTCTTCCATCTCGAAAAGAGACTCACAACCAAGCGCCTTCATTTTTGGTCCGCCAATACCCACGAATTCAGCGTTCGGGTACTGCGATTTGATTGCTTTGATAAAACCTTCGCCAAGCGTGTCACCAGAGAGTTCTCCGACAACGATACCTACGCGCAGTGGTTCAATCGAAACAAAGTCCGTGCTGTTGGTTGCTGTTTCTTGCTGTGCCATAGTTTTCCAATTCCCTTCTTGCCTAAAACAAAAAAGATCGCCTAATGATTAGCGATCTTTTTGTTATACCAATCTGATTAAGTAATTATTGTCATACTTACGCGGATTGGTACATAACCACATCGAGTATTAACGAATAATACCGCGCTCAGAGTTCTCTAGCATTTCAAGCATAGGAACTACCGAAGTAAACTCTTTTGCCATTTCCACTAAAGCCGCTTTCGCTTCTTCAAGTGTTTTACCTGAACGGTATAGCTCTTTGTACGCTTTCTGTAGTGCACGAATTTCAGGTTTCTCAAATCCGTTACGCTTCAAGCCTACTAGGTTAAGGCCGAATGGAGCCGCGTGGTTACCCTGTGCAAGCACGTACGGCAGTACATCTTGAACAACTGCAGAACAGCCACCGATGTATGCGTAAGCACCAATTGAGCAGAATGGGTGAATCGCAGAAAGTGCCATAACACCAGCGTAGTCGCCAACCGTTACATGACCGCCAAGAATAGCGTTGTTACCAATGTGAGTGTGGTTACCAACAATAACATCGTGCGCTACGTGAGCATTAACACAAAGTAAGTTGTCATCACCAATCACTGTGGTTGCTTTGTCTTGAACCGTACCACGATGGATTTGAACCGCTTCACGAATTACGTTGCGATCACCGATCACAACTGTTGTGTCTTCGCCGCCGTATTTCTTATCTTGGTTTTCTTCACCGATAACAGCGTGTGGGAAGATACGGTTTTCTTTACCAATGGTTGTGTGACCTTTGATCACAACGTGCGACATCACTTCAGTGTCGTCACCAATTGTCACGTTACCAGCAATGTAAGTGAAAGGCCCAACCGTCACGTTAGCACCGATAGTTACATCACCTTCGATTACTGCTGCCGGGTGAATTTTCGCTGTTTCATGAATCATATTAAAACTCTCTACGAGCACATTTAAGTTCAGCTGAACATACAACTACGCCGTCAACCTTAGCAACACCATTAAACGATGCGATGCCACGACGTTCTTTTAAGAATTCAACTTCGATAACCAGTTGGTCACCAGGTACTACTGGCTTACGGAATTTTGCTTTATCAACACTTGCAAAGTAGTAAAGCTCGTTGCCAGAAGGCGCACCAAAAGATTTAAATGCTAGAAGGCCTGTTGCTTGTGCCATTGCTTCTAAGATCAACACGCCTGGGAATACAGGAAGTTGTGGGAAGTGGCCTGTGAACTGAGGTTCGTTAACAGAGACATTCTTAATCGCAGTCAGTGTTTTTTCTTTTTCAAAGCTAGTCACACGATCAACCATTAAGAATGGGTAGCGATGAGGTAATAGTTCCTGAATTTCAGTAATGTTCATCGTTGTCTGTTCAGTAGTCAAAGTCGTATTCCTATATATATTCTTTATTTAATTAGAAGGATTATAAACGAAAAAGACTCGCTGTACGCGAGCCTTTTATTAGAAATGCTGGAATTATGATTCCGCGCTCTTCTCGATAAGTTTTTCAACAGTTTTCAAACGCTTGTTCATTTCATCAATTCGATGAACACGCGTTGCTGTTTTACGCCAATCTTTATTTGGCTGTAAAGGAATACCTGAAGAGTACATGCCTTTCTCAGTGATGCTGCGCATTACCATCCCCATACCGGTGATTGTAACGCCATCAACGATTTCAATGTGACCATTAATCACACTGCCGCCACCAATAATACAGTACTTACCTATCGTCGTGCTGCCTGCGATTATAGTACCACCCGCAAGAGCAGAACCATATCCGATGTGAACATTGTGAGCAATTTGAAGTTGGTTATCTAAGATAACGTTATCTTCAATGATTGTGTCATCTAATGCACCACGGTCAATGGTAGTACACGCGCCGATTTCTACGCGGTTACCAATGCGAACAGAACCCACTTGCGGGATCTTAACCCACTCACCTTTCTCGTTTGCATAGCCAAAGCCATCAGAGCCAATAACAGTACTTGATTGGATCAGACATGCTTCACCTATCACAACTTCATGGTAAACACTTACGTTAGCCCACAGCTTAGTGCCTGCGCCAATTTTTGCATTTTTACCAATAAAGCAACCAGCACCGATGATCACATCATCACTAAGTACTACACCAGACTCAATCACAGCGTTCGCGCCAATAGACACATTTTGTCCAATGGTTGCTTCGCTAGAGATTGAAGCAGAATCAGCAATAGCCGCTGCGGGAGCAGGAGTAGTATCAAGCGCTTGAGCAACTTTAGCAAAAGCAACATAAGGGTCATTAACCACAATCACGTTAGTCTTGCACAGTTGACGCTCACTCTCTTTAACCATAATAGCGGACGCTTTACAGTCACCTAGGTGCTTGCTGTACTTCACGTTAGAAAGGAACGTAATGTTACCTTCTTGCGCTTTATCCATCGGAGCGACTGCTGAAACGGTAATTGTACCATCTCCGTGTAGCTCTCCCCCGGTAATCGTTGCCAATTCGGCTAAAGTCAGATTCTTCATAAAACTTATTTCAGTACTTTAATTACTTTCTCAGAGATGTTGTATTCTGGCTTGCCGTATTGCAGAGCTTGAATATCAACGATCATGTCGTAGCCTTCTTTCTCTGCAACTTTCGTTACAGCATCTTGAATCACTTTGAATAGCTTCTGCTTCTCTTGTGCTTCACGACGTTGGCTTGCTTTTTCTAGTGCTTGAGCTTTGATTTTGTACTTGCTGTCTAGTTGGCCTACTTCGATACGTAGCTTCTCAACTTCGTCAGGACCTAGTAGCTCGCCATCACGCTTAAGCTTTTCAATCTTCGTTTTAGCTTCAGCTTGAATGCTCTGTAGCTCAGCTGCTTTGTCTTTGAACTCTTCCTGCATTTTTTGAAGAACAACTTCACGCTGAGGTAGAGCCTGGAATACTTGTGCAGTGTTTACATAACCCACTTTTTGCGCAGCTTCAGCAGCTGTTGCAAAGAAAGAAGAGCTAAGAACTACAAGGCCTAAACCTGCTGCTTTAATCATATTTTTCAAAATATTGTCCTTTAAATATTAGAAAGTTCTACCAATGGTGAATGTGAAGAATTCCTCATCATCACCTTCGTAAACTTTAATTGGTTTCGCTAGAGAGAAAACCAGTGGGCCCATCGGTGACATCCATTGAAGGGCTGCACCATAAGATGAACGGTAATTTGTTGGATCAGAGTAATCGTAGTAGTACTGGCCGCCACTGTTAGGTGCGCCACGGTCTACGAACTCGGTATCCCATACACTTGCCATATCGAAGAAGACACTGGTACGAATTTGGCTGCGCGCTTCATCAGAAGCAAACGGCGTTGGTACAATTAACTCTAAGCTTGCTAAGGCAACCGCGTTACCACCCACTGAATCATCAGTAGCGGTATCATAGGTTGGGTTATTACCTGTGCTGCTGCCGTAAACGGCTTTCGGGCCAGCTGAGTTAGAGCCAAAACCACGTAGGGTTGTAAAACCACCTGCGTAGTAGTTCTCGTAGAATGGGAACAAGTTATCGTTACCATCTGTTTGACCATAACCATTACCATAGCCTAATCGGCCGCGCATCAATAGTGTGAACTCATGCTTTTTGGTCAGCGGGATGTAATGTTTTACATCGTACTGCATTTTGAAGTACTGAGCATCAGAGCCTGGTACCGTCATTTTAGCGAAAGCACGTTGGTGGTTACCCTCTGTTGGGAAGAAACCACGGTTCAAGTTGTTACGCGTCCAAGAGATATTGATATCGAAGTCATCAGTTAAGATGTGCTCATCACCGTATTGGTCGATACTTCTCGCAAACTGTTCAACCTGGATATAAGTCGGTACGTTACCGATCTTGTTGTGCGTATAGCCAACACCGAACTCAATGCGGTTCAGCTCATCCATAGGGAAACCCCAGGTTAAGCTCGTACCATAACTTTGGTTGGTATAGTCGACGATGCCCGCTTCAGAGGCTTCAAATTCGTTGTAGAAGATCTTACCGCCTAAGCTCACACCATCCAGGTTCCAGTATGGGTCACGGTAGTCTAAGCTCACGTTTTTTTGGTAATCGTTCATCATGGCACTTACGCCAACACGGTTACCAGAGCCCGCAAAGTTGTCTTGTTGCAGGCCAACTTGGAAACTCACACCAGATTCAGTACCGTAGCCGACACCAAAGTTGATACTGCCTGAGTTCGCTTCCTTAACGTTGTAAACCAAATCAACTTGGTCTTCACTGCCAGGAACACGCACTGTTTGTACATCAACCGTTTCAAAGAAACCTAAACGGTTAAGACGGCTCTTACCGGTATCAATGGACTTAGAGTTAAGCCAGCTGCCTTCCATTTGACGCATTTCACGACGCAGTACTTCGTCTTTCGTTGAGTTGTTACCCGTGAATCGAATATCACGAACATAGATACGGCTGCCCGCTTCTACATTGATAACCAACGACACTTCTTTGGTCTCATCGTCAAATTCAGGAATCGTGCGAACTTGTGGGTACGCGTAGCCAGATTCACCAAGAATTCGTTTTACGTTCTCTTCCAAAGACGTTACCGAAGAACCGTTGTACGTATCGCCGTCTTCGAATGGCACTAACGCTTCGAAGTCAGCCTCACGACCGATTAATTCACCACGGAAAGAGACATCTTTAACGGTGTAGGCTTCGCCTTCATCGAGGCCAAGCGTGATGTAAACACCTTTTTTGTCTGGAGAGATCGCCACCTGCGTAGAGTCAACCTTAAACTTAAGGTAACCACGGTCAAGGTAGTAAGATTTCAGCGCTTCGATATCACCGGCTAATACTTGCTTTTGGTATTTTTCATCCGCAAGGAAATTCCACCATGCAACATCAACATTCAGATTGAAACGACTAAGCAGTTCAGAGTCAGAGAAGACTTCATTACCGATAAAGTTGATTTGCTGAATCTTAGCGGATACGCCCTCAGTAAACACAAACTTAAGGTCAGAACGGTTACGTGGCAGAGGTGTCACAACCGCTTTTACTGTCGCGTTGTACTTACCAACACTGTAGTAAAAATCTTCAAGGCCTTTTTCAATGTTACTCAGCGTAGTACGGTCAAGAGCCTCACCTTCACGAACACCAGACGCATCTAGGTTCTGCTGAAGTTGCTCTTCTTTGATCGCTTTGTTACCCGAGAATGAAATGCTCGCGATGGTCGGTCGTTCTTTTACTTGAACAACTAAAACACCTTCATCGCGAAGAACTTTAACGTCCTCGAAGTTACCTGAAGCATACAATGCACGAATGATCTCAGACACATCGCTTTCATCCACTTCATCGCCAATACGTACTGGCATTTTCAGTAGAGCTGCACCAAGTGCAACACGCTGTAAACCTTCGATCTTGATATCTTGAACTACAAAGTTTTGTGCTCCGTTCGCAGCCACACTAGTGGCCAATAGACTTGCGAACAGAATTTGCTTAATCGCCATACTTATTCTAATTATTCCTTGCTACTACCAATGCCTGTGAGAAACCATTCACAGACGAGTAAAATCGTTAAATATTGCCAGAGCCATCAATGAGAAGAGGATTGCCCCTCCCACTCTGTATCCCATTTCCTGAACTTTCTCAGGTACCGGTTTACGAGTAACGGCCTCAATAGCGAAAAACAGCAAATGTCCGCCATCAAGCATAGGCAGCGGAACCAAATTAATAATCCCTAAGTTAACACTAATCAGAGCCAAAAAGCCCAAGAAGTAAACCAGACCATAATCGGCGGTTGTACCTGCACCTTTAGCGATTGAAATAGGGCCACTCAAGTTGTTTAAGCCAACATCACCAACGATGAGCTTCTTAAGCATTGTCAGTGTCAATCCAATGATTTGACCTGTTTTATCAAATGCTTTTCCTACAGACTCAATTACACCAAATTGTAACTCAAAGCGATAATCTTCTGGCCATTCTGCGACTTCCGGAGCAATACCTGCATAGCCGATTGTCGAACCATCAGAAAGCTCTCGACTTTTTGGTGTCATAACCAATGACTGCTCGGCACCATTTCGCAATACGACCAAGTCCAATGATGTCATTGGATTAGCACGAATTAACTCAACAACCGACTGCCACTGTTCAATAGGTTGCCCGTTAATCTCAACAATTTTATCGCCAGCTTCAAGACCTGCATCGTATGCAGCGCCATCATCAATGATTTGAGCCAGTACGGTCGATATCTCTGGAGAATACGGTCTAAAGCCCAGCGTTGTCATTGCAGATTCAGTTTCTGGGTTGAACGACCAGTCTGAAATATCCAATGTCATTTGTTGCTCAAAGCCGATGTCGTCTTGAGAAGCAACCGTCACTGTCATGGATTGATCACCAATGTGCGATATCAACCCCATATTGACTGATTCCCAATCTGCGGTTTTGATTCCTGAAATAGATTTAAGTTCCATTCCAGTTTCAATTCCGGCTTGTGCAGCAATAGATTGTGGAGTGACTTCACCAATCACGGGCTTAACCGCGGGTACGCCAATCAAAAATACTAACCAATACGCGAACACCGCAAAGATAAAGTTGAATGCAGGGCCTGCACCCACAATCGCCGTTCGTTTCCAAAGCGGCTTCTTGTCGAAAGCGTATTGCTGTTGATCTTCAGAAAGATCGTCAACACGACCATCGAGCATCTTAACGTAGCCGCCCAGTGGAATCACTGACAAGCTGTATTCAGTACCATCACGGCCCACTTTACTCCAGATTGATTTACCAAAACCAATCGAGAATTTTTCAACTTTCACACCACAACGACGAGCGACCCAGAAGTGTCCAAACTCATGAACAGCAACCAGAATGCCAAGCGCTACGATAAAAGATGCGAAGTTCCACAGAATTCCACTCATGCTAGCTGCTCTTTAATAAATTGAATGGCTATTTGACGAGACATATTATCGAGCTCGAGAAGGCTTTCCAAGCTATCTAAACCCTCAGAGTTATGTTGTTCACATACTTTGCTCATAACGTGTTCGTTAATGACAGCAATATCGGTAAACTTCACCTGATTGTTCAAGAAAGCATCGACCGCGATCTCGTTTGCTGCATTAATGGCTGTTGTCGCATGCTGACCTAAGTAGCACGCTTCAATCGCTAACCTCAAACACGGGTAACGACTGAAATCTGGTTCTAAGAAGGTAAGCTCACCCACTTTAGTAAAGTCTAAAGGCTTAACACCCGCCTCGGTACGATTAGGGTAAGACATCGTCAAAGCGATTGGCGTTGCCATATCTGGTTCGCCCATTTGAGCAAGCACAGAGCCATCCTTGTACTGAACCATCGAGTGAATCACAGACTGCGGGTGAATGATGACCTTTAACTGCTCCTGAGAAGCATTAAATAGCCATTTCGCTTCAATGTACTCTAGCCCTTTATTCATCATAGTCGCAGAATCGACAGAGATCTTAGGCCCCATAGACCAGTTAGGGTGTGCAATTGCGCGTTCAGGAGTCACTGATTCGAGTTCAGCCACATCGGTATAACGGAAAGGACCACCAGAACCAGTCAGAAGAATATGGTTAATGCCGTTTTCTTCAAGGTTACAGCGGCCTAGGTTAGTTTGTACGTTCTGCGGAAGGCATTGGAAAATAGCATTATGCTCGCTATCGACAGGAAGCAGCTCTGCACCGTATTTTTCCACGGCGTCGATAAACAACTGCCCAGACATCACCAAAGCTTCTTTGTTTGCAAGCAAGATACGCTTGCCCGCTTTAACCGCAGACATAGTAGGAAGTAAACCAGCGGCACCAACAATCGCGGCCATTACCGTGTCCACTTCCTCTAGAGAAGCAACCTGACACATGCCTTCAGTGCCTGAAAGTACTTTTACGTTAGGGTAACTCACGGACAACACTTCAGTCAGTTGAGACGCTGCATCAGAGCAAGCCATAGCAACATAGCTTGGTTGCCACTTTTCAACTAACGCCAGCATCTTTTCAACATTCGAGCCTGCAGCCAGTGCAACCACTGAATAGAGATCTGGGTTTTGCTCAACGACTTTTAGTGTACTTGCACCAATTGAGCCGGTAGCGCCAAGGATAGTTAGATTTCGCATCACATATGACCGTAGAAATGTAATAAAGGGCAGAATCACTGCCCTTTTTTATTAGAATGCTAAATAAAGCAGAGCAAAGACAGGGAATGCAGCCGTTAAGCTATCTATTCTATCTAGTATACCACCATGACCAGGAATCAGATTACTGCTGTCTTTCACCCCAGAAACACGCTTAAACATGCTTTCAACAAGGTCACCTAGAACAGAAATAACAACGGTCACAAGGGTAATAACAATCATGTGAAGTGGGCTTGTGAATTGGATGTCAAACAAGTCAGCAAAGATCCAAGCCACGATCACCGCAGTAATAATGCCACCGATAAGACCTTCAATCGTCTTATTAGGGCTTACCGCTGGTGCCATTTTACGCTTACCAAAACTCTTTCCTGAAAAGTATGCGCCGCTATCTGCAGCCCAAACAAGCAAGCAAACAAACATCACCAGTTTAGCACCGTGGTAAGGATCAGCATCGATACCGTTAGCACGCAGGATAACCACACTCCAGAAGAATGGCAGCAGAGTCAGCACACCAAAGGCGTGACGAAGAAGAGAAGAGTCTTTCCATGCAGGCATAGACTTAGGATAAGTCACCGCCATGCCACTCGCGATTACCCACCAAATCGAGCCAATCGTTAGAATGGCGTAGTGAGCAGTAGACGAGTTATTAAGGCTAAATGCATCAAAAGGGATAAAAGCAAAACTTGCAGCACTTACCACAACCGTTGGAATCAACGCTACATAACGTGATTTGCTTTCAACAAACTGAGTCCACTCCCAAAAACCCAATAGCGAGATTACCGCTAGTGAAAGAATAAATGTAGGAAGTGATAACTCGAAAATACCTAGAATAACTAGGGGAGCTAAAATCAACGCCGTAATAATTCGTTGTTTCAAACCAAAAAATCCTTATTAACTGTCCATCAGAGCTTTAATTTGCTCACCGGTGCATCCAAAACGACGCTCACGGTTAACAAACCAAGTCACAGCTTCTACTAAGCTGTCTTCATTAAAGTCTGGCCAGAATTGTTCAGTGAAATACATTTCGGCGTAAGCCAACTGCCAAAGCATAAAATTACTAATGCGGCATTCGCCACTGGTACGGATAAGTAGATCGACTTCAGGAATATCTGCCATTGTCAGGTGCTGTGTAATCATAGCTTCATCAATGTCATCTACATTAATATCACCAGACTTTACCTGTTGAGCAATAGAGGTCATTGCTTGCTGAATATCCCACTTACCGCCGTAGTTAGCTGCAATATTAATAACCATACCCGTATTGGTGCTAGTCAAAGCTTCCGCTTCTTCTATCTTCTTTTGTAGTCGATCATTGAAACGACTTTTATCACCAATAACACGAAGTTGTAGATTATTTTTATGAAGCTTTTTAACTTCACTCGACAGCACTGAAATAAACAGTTCCATCAAGATACCGACTTCTTCTTCAGGACGACGCCAGTTTTCGCTACTAAATGCAAAAAGAGTAACGGCTTTAATGCCAAGTCTGGCTGCAGAAGAGATAGTTTTACGAACGGCTTGAACACCGTTTTTATGGCCAAAGACGCGAGGCTTGCCCTGAGCTTTTGCCCAGCGACCATTACCATCCATAATGATAGCAATGTGTTTAGGAAGAGAGTCTGTGAACGCTTGAGAATTATGCATAAAAGAGTGAATCAAATTCTAATAGTCGAACAGAGTAGCATAAAAAAACGCTGCACCGTGAGTACAGCGTTTTTCCGGAAAGAAAAGAATATGGAAAATTAAACTTCCATCAACTCTTTTTCTTTAACAGCTAGAACTTCGTCTACGTTCTTAACCGCAGCGTCAGTTAGCTTTTGAATTTCGTCTTGTGCTTTACGATCTTCATCTTCAGAGATTTCTTTATCTTTAAGAAGTGCTTTTAGATCGCCATTCGCGTCACGACGGATGTTACGGATAGCAACACGGCCACCTTCAGCTTCGCCACGAACGATTTTAACTAGGTCTTTACGACGCTCTTCCGTTAGCGGTGGAAGTGGAACACGGATAACCGTACCAGCAGACATAGGGTTTAGGCCTAGGTCAGATGTCAGGATTGCTTTTTCAACTAGAGGAGTCAGTGTTTTATCAAACACTGTAATAGCTAGTGTACGTGCATCTTCAGCGATAACGTTAGCTACTTGAGTCAAAGGCGTTGGAGCACCGTAGTACTCAACAGTAAGACCAGAAAGTAGGCTCGGGTGCGCACGGCCTGTACGAATCTTTTGCAGGCTGTTTTTTAGTGCATCAACACTTTTTACCATGCGCTCTTGAGCGTCTTTTTTGATTTCGTTAATCACAATTTCACCTTGATTATGTTCTTTCTTCAAGAAAGCTTTTTATTTGGAGTGATAAGGATAAGCTTACCAAGGTACAACACCTCAGTAAGCCCGAAAAATTAGTCAGCGTCGCTGATTAATGTACCTTCAGTTTCACCCATAACCACGCGACGTAGTGCGCCTGGTTTATTCATGTTAAATACACGGATTGGCATTTTGTGATCACGTGCTAGCGTAAATGCAGCCAAGTCCATTACTTTAAGTTCTTTATCAAGAACCGTGTTGTAAGACAACGTATCATACAACTCTGCGTCTGGGTTTGCTACAGGGTCAGAAGTAAATACACCATCTACTTTTGTCGCTTTTAGAACTACGTCAGCTTCGATTTCGATACCACGTAGACATGCAGCAGAATCCGTAGTGAAGAATGGGTTACCCGTACCAGCAGAGAAGATCACAACGCGACCTTGACGTAGTTGGCTGATTGCATCTGCCCAGTTGTAGTCGTCACACACACCTTTAAGAGGGATTGCAGACATTACACGTGCGTTTACGTAAGCACGGTGAAGAGCGTCACGCATTGCAAGGCCGTTCATTACCGTTGCAAGCATACCCATGTGGTCACCAACAACGCGGTTCATGCCAGCTTCAGCAAGACCAGCACCACGGAACAAGTTACCGCCACCGATAACAACACCAACTTGAACGCCTAGTTCAACCAATTCTTTTACTTCTTGAGCCATACGATCAAGGATCGTTGGGTCAATACCAAAACCTTCTTCGCCTTGTAGCGCTTCACCGCTAAGTTTTAACAGAATACGTTGATACACTGGTTTAGGGTTCGTAGTCATGGAGTTTACCTTCCAAAGAGTTGATGATTAACAGTCATGGATAAAAACTGAGTAAGTCAGTTTGCATTCATAACCACTAACGTTGCCTTCAAAAATAGTTCACTATTCATAAAAAGACCGCAGCATTTGCCACGGTCTTTTTTCAAACAATACGCTAAGGATTAACCTTTTTGTACCGCTGCAACTTCGTCAGCGAAGCTCATTTCAGCAGCTTTCTCGATACCTTCACCAACTTCTAGACGTACGAAGTTAGATACTGCAGCGCCTTTTTCTTTAAGGATTTCGCCAACAGTTTTCTTAGGTTCCATGATGAAAGCTTGACCAGTTAGAGAGATTTCGCCCGTGAATTTCTTCATACGGCCGATAACCATTTTCTCAGCGATCTCTTGAGGCTTGCCTTCGTTCATAGCGATTTCAACTTGAACTTCTTTCTCTTTAGCAACTACGTCTGCTGGTACGTCTTCTGGGTTAACAAACTCAGGACGAGAAGCAGCAACGTGCATAGCAACGTGCTTAAGAGTTTCAGCTTCGCCTTCACCAGCTACAACAACACCGATTTTCTCACCGTGACGGTAAGAAGCTAGTGCAGCACCTTCAACGTAAGCTACGCGACGGATGTTGATGTTTTCGCCGATTTTAGCAACTAGAGCAACGCGAGTTTCTTCGAACTGTGCTTGTAGCTCTTCTACAGAAGCTTTAGAAGCTACTGCTGCAGCTGCAACTTCTTCTGCAAACGCAGTGAAGCTAGCATCTTTTGCTACGAAGTCAGTTTGGCAGTTAACTTCAAGAAGAACAGCTACACCGTTCTCTTCTTTGATGATGATTGCGCCTTCAGCAGCAACGTTACCAGCTTTCTTAGCTGCTTTCGCTGCGCCAGATTTACGCATGTTTTCAATTGCTAGTTCGATGTCAGCGTTTGCTTCTACAAGCGCTTTCTTACATTCCATCATGCCAGCGCCAGTGCGCTCGCGAAGTTCTTTAACTAGAGCAGCAGTTACAGTTGCCATTCTCTATTCCTCGGTTGATTCGAAAATAAGGTAAAAATCAGGGGCCAAAACGAGGCCCCCGATCTAACTATAACTTAGCTTACATTTAATAAAGATTTCAAAATCTATATTAGCTAAGCCAAGCGTGATTCAGAGCCGCTATTATTCAGCTTCTACAAAACCATCTTTTTCAGCAGCTACAGCAGCAACGTCTTTGTTACGACCTTCTTTAACCGCGTCTGCAGCAGCGTTTAGGTAAAGCTGTACTGCACGGATTGCATCGTCGTTACCTGGGATAACGAAGTCAACGCCGTCTGGGTTAGAGTTAGTATCAACTACAGCGTAAACTGGGATACCTAGGTTGTTTGCTTCTTTAACTGCGATGTGTTCGTGATCAGCATCGATTACGAATAGAGCGTCTGGTAGGCCGCCCATGTTCTTGATACCACCAAGAGACTTCTCTAGCTTCTCCATTTCACGAGTACGCATTAGAGCTTCTTTCTTAGTTAGCTTGTCGAAAGTACCGTCTTGAGCTTGCGCTTCAAGTTCTTTCAGACGCTTGATAGACTGACGAACAGTTTTGTAGTTCGTTAGCATACCGCCTAACCAGCGGTTGTTAACGTAGAACTGGTTGCTGTTTACAGCAGCTTCTTTAACAGCTTCAGATGCAGCGCGCTTAGTACCAACGAAAAGAACTTTACCTTTCTTCTCACCAACTTTAGCGATTTCTGCTAGAGCTTCGTTGAACATTGGTACAGTTTTTTCTAGGTTGATGATATGTACTTTGTTACGAGCACCAAAGATGAATGGCTTCATTTTTGGGTTCCAGTAACGAGTTTGGTGACCGAAGTGAACACCAGCTTTAAGCATATCGCGCATTGATACAGTTGCCATTTTAAAATCCTCTATGGGGTTAGGCCTCCACATCCCCCATGAATCCGACCCCTAACAACTAACCACTTTTCAGCCGTTATCTGTGTTGTTGAGGCACCCCGGAACATGTGTCGGAATGTGTGTGATTTAAAGAAATAAGTTAGTGGACATAAAGCTTGTTTCGCCAATTGGAGAAAACAGTCCTGATGTCCGGCGCGCTTTATACCATATTTTGTCTATCTATGGCTAGAAAAAATTCTAAAAATGGCGACTGCTATACTGATCTCTAAAGGTAAATTTTCTCTATAAAATAGTGTCTATATCAAGCAGGTTCTGCATCTGTTAACCGAACATTATTTAATCACGTTAACAGTATCCTCCAGTATTGTACGGACATGGTAATGTTGCGCTAAATTGCTGCACTGATAGAATAGCCCCAATATGCACACTTAGGTGCTACCAAATTAAGAGATATGCAATGGCTGTAAAAATTAAAACTGCTGAAGAAATTGAAAAAATGCGCGTCGCCGGCAAGCTGGCCGCTGACATTATTGAGATGATCGAACCTCACATCCAAGTGGGTACCACGACGGAAGAGCTCAATACGCTTTGTCATGAGTACGCTCTAGAAAGAGGTGCATACTCTGCGCCACTCGATTACCACGGTTTCCCTAAGTCTATCTGTACGTCTATCAATCATATTGTGTGTCACGGCATTCCCGCGTCACAAGACGAGACGGGTAGCACAGGTCAATTCAAACCTGCGGTACTCAAAGATGGCGACATTCTGAACGTTGATATCACAGTTATCATCCCTGATGACGCAAATGCCGATCTTAGTACTCGCCCTCAAGGCTACCACGGTGACACCTCTAAGATGTTCCTAGTGGGTGAGGTTTCACCTGCAAACAAGCGTCTGTGCATGGTTGCTCAAGAAGCACTTTACGAAGGCATGCGCCAAGTTAAGCCAGGTGTTCAACTTGGTCAAATCGGTACTGCTATCGAGAAGTACATCAAAACAAACAACAAGAACAACCCACGCGCTAAGTTCTCTATTGTTAAAGATTACTGTGGTCACGGCATTGGTTCTGAATTCCACGAAGATCCACAAGTAGTTCACTACAAGAACAGCGATCGCACCGTGCTAAAAGCAGGCATGTGCTTCACTATCGAGCCAATGATCAACGCGGGTAAGTTTGGCTGTCGTCTTGATGACGAAGATAGCTGGACAGTATACACAGCAGACAGCAAGAACTCGGCTCAATGGGAGCACACTCTGGTTGTAACTGATACTGGTTGTGAAGTACTAACACTGCGCAGCGATGATACAATCCCACGTATCATGAAGAACGCTTAGTTCACCGAACTGAGCGCATCAGCCTTTTAAAAATATCCTCGCATTGTCGAGGATATTTTTTATCCACTCAATTTCGATTTTCCATCAGCTTCTGTTAAATTGTTTACTATTCTCATTTGCTTGCACGGATAGCAGACTATGCCTTATCAATGCCCTCTTACGTTCAATGACGAACAAATTGAAATCTGCGAATTAAAAAATCAGCTCGAGATCTTCACGCAGTATCAAAAAAATGAATTTCTGAACCACCATCCCGTCACCGATTTGGTTCTACTCCGCTCCGAATACATGGATTTACTTCTCAATCGTTTGTGGGAAAATTTCGGATTCAACAAACTGCCTCATATTTCACTTGTCGCAGTGGGTGGTTATGGTCGTGGCGAACTGCATCCTTTGTCTGACATTGATATTCTCATTGTCTCGCAAAAAACACTACCACCAGCTCTTGGTGAAAAGGTCAGTCAATTCATTACTCTACTTTGGGATTTAAAGCTCGAAGTTGGCCATGCTGTGCGAACTATTACTGAGTGTCTCGATATCGGCACCGATGATTTAACCGTCGCGACCAACCTACAAGAGTCGCGATTGTTATGTGGTAGTGAAGACACTTTCCAAGAACTAAAACTGAAGATTCATTCCGATTCATTTTGGCCAAGTGAGACGTTTTACAAAGCCAAGATTCAAGAACAGAGAGAGCGTCATGCTCGCTACCACGACACCACCTATAATTTAGAACCGGACATCAAATCGACTCCGGGAGGGCTCAGAGACATCCATACCCTGAGCTGGGTTGCGCGTCGCCACTTCGGCGCGACCTCTTTGTTAGAGATGAGCAAATACGGCTTTCTGACCGATGCTGAATATCGTGAGCTCGTTGAGTGCCAAGATTTTTTATGGCGTGTTCGCTTTGCATTGCATATTGAACTGCGCCGTTACGACAACCGTTTAACGTTCGCGCATCAAGCTCAAGTCGCTGAACATCTGGGTTATACGGGTGAAGGAAACCGTGGTGTTGAGATGATGATGAAAGAGTTCTACCGAACTCTTCGTCGTGTTGCTGAACTGAATAAGATGCTGCTTAAGCTGTTCGATCAAGCGATCATCAATGGCGGTCAAACCCAAGATGCTGAAATTCTCGATAGTGATTTCCAACGTCGAGGTTCGTTGATCGAAGCGCGCAAGCCTGCCCTATTCCAAGCAAGACCAGAAACCATTCTCGATATGTTCATCCATATCGCCAATGACTCGACTATCGAAGGGGTAAGTCCACCAACATTGCGACAACTGCGTACGGCACGCCGTCGATTGAACCGATTCCTGCATACCATTCCTGAAGCTCGTGACAAGTTCATGGATCTAGTTCGCCACCCTAATGCCCTGCACAAAGCCTTTAGCTTAATGCACAAATTGGGCGTGCTCTCTGCGTACTTACCGCAGTGGAGCCAGATCGTTGGTCAGATGCAGTTTGACCTATTCCATGTTTACACCGTGGATGAGCACAGTATCCGCCTGCTCAAGCACATCAACCGCTTTGGTCAAGTCGAAAACCACGATAAGCACCCTATCTGCTGTGAAGTCTATCCTCGAGTACAGAAGAAAGAGTTGCTTATCCTTGCCGCTATCTTCCATGACATCGGCAAAGGCCGCGGCGGAGACCACTCTGAGATAGGTGCGGTTGAGGCTTACTCTTTCTGTATTGAACACGGGCTATCGAAGCCTGAAGCCAAACAAGTCGCGTGGTTGGTACAAAATCACCTATTGATGTCAGTAACGGCTCAACGTCGTGATATCTACGACCCAGATGTGATCACCGAATTCGCCAAAAAAGTGCGTGATGAAGAATCACTCGAGCTACTGGTTTGTTTAACCGTTGCCGATATCTGTGCGACTAACCCTGAGCTATGGAACAGTTGGAAACGAACCCTGTTAGCTGAGCTGTTCCACTCAACGCAGCGAGCACTGCGCCGCGGCTTGGAAAACCCTGTCGATGTCAGAGACCGTATTCGTCACAACCAACAAATGGCATCAGCACTGCTGCGTAAAGAAGGCTTCACCGCTCGTGAGATTGAAGTGTTGTGGCAACGCTTTAAGGCCGATTATTTCTTGCGTCACACACATAAACAAATCGCTTGGCACTGTGAGCACTTACTTCGCCTAGAAGACCCAAGCCAACCGTTAGTGCTGATCAGTAAGAAAGCGACGCGCGGTGGCACAGAAGTGTTCGTTTATTGTAAAGACCAAGCAGCACTGTTTGCGACCGTGGTTGCCGAACTCGACAGACGTAACTTTAACGTTCATGACGCGCAGGTCATGGTTAGCAAAGATGGTCATGTTTTGGATACCTTTATCGTACTAGACCAGCACGGCGAAGCGATTGATGAAGCAAGACACAAAGCCGTTGCTAAACATCTGACTCATGTATTGACTGATGGCCGCCCGACTAAGATTAAGACGCGTCGCACGCCACGTAACTTGCAACACTTTAAGGTCAAAACCTTAGTTGAGTTCCTACCAACCAAGAGCAAGAAACGTACCTTGATGGAGTTAAGAGCTCTTGATACGCCGGGGTTATTGGCTCAAGTCGGTGCAACCTTTGCGGAGCTAGACATCAACTTGCACGGTGCGAAAATCACCACGATAGGTGAGAGAGCTGAAGATTTGTTTATTCTGACCAGTGATGCGGGAGGCAGACTGTCTGAAGAACAGGAACAAGCGCTAAGAGAAAGGTTAACTGAGCATGTTTCAGAACTCGCACCTTAGAAAGCGAATTCAGTCTAAAAACAGGTTTAATAACCAAATAAGTGTGGGCAAAGATAGAGAGCGATCTTGCCCACAACTTACAATCAATTCACAGATATCAACTATCTAGCTCGTCGTTAGGCTGCTACATTGATCAAGTCAATTACATAAAAGTATTACATTCATAACCTAGAGGTCGCTTATGTATCCAAACCTCACTGGCTTAGGTATCCACGAACCTAAACAGATTGAACGTTACTCCCTTCGCCAAGAAGCGCACAAAGATATCCTGAAGATTTACTTTCGTAAGCAGAAAGGGGAACTGTTCGCGAAAAGCGTTAAATTTAAGTACCCACGACAAGTAAAAAGTGTGCTTGTTAGCGGTGGCAATAATCAATACAAAGAAGTGACAGAGATTAACCGCAACCTCACTCTTGTGATTGATGAACTCAACAAAATCACCAAACCGACGCCAACGGCTGAGGTGGATGTGAAGCAGAAGATCCTTACCGACTTACGCCATCTAGAGAAAGTGGTATCAAGCAAGATCGCTGAGATCGAAGCTGATCTAGAAAAGCTAAAATGATCCCGCGACTAACTATTACTGTTAACTAACCAACATTAGTTATGCCGTTAAGGTTATACAGATACAAAAAGGGCTGATATCACTATCAGCCCTTTGTTTTTTATTCTATTTTCTCTATTCACTTAGACTGGAGATTGCCTAAACACGCGAGACTTACTTAGACAAGCAAGTTTGAGCATCGATTAAGTTAGTATCCCACTCAAAGGTTTCAAACAACCTTAGCCAAGTTTCATCAAGGTTGGCCTTCATCACCAACTCTTCTTTTGTGAAAGGATGGATAAAGCGAAGCTCAGAAGCGTGCAACAACAAACGATGCGAATCTAAATCATCACGGAACAGTCGATTGTGCTTACCATCACCATGTGAAGTATCACCGACAATCGGATGTCTTAGATGAGCCATGTGACGACGCAGCTGATGTTTGCGACCTGTCTTTGGCATCATCTCAACCAAGCAGTAGCGGCTCGTAGGAAAGCGTCCTGTTGAATATGGCACTTCTACTTTTGCTAGCGGTTCATAGACTGTCACTGCCTCTTGCGCTTCTTTGTCTTCTTTCGCGAACTTATCTGCGATCTTATCCAGCTCAACCTTAAGTGCATAATCGAGCGTATCGCCCTCTTCTATCCAACCACGGACAATCGCATGATAGGTTTTTTGCATCTCATGATTAGCGAACATTGGCATCACCTGTGAAGCAACCTCACTCGACAACGCAAACACCAACACACCCGATGTCGGTCTGTCTAAGCGGTGTAATGGAAATACATGCTGACCAATTTGATCGCGCAATGTCTGCATAACAAATTGCGTTTCGTGTTTATCCAACCATGAACGATGCACTAGCATGCCAGCGGGCTTATTCACCGCGACAAAGTACTCATCTTGATAAATGATCTCTAACATTACGCACATACCTCATCAATGCTCTGAATTGTCACTAGCAGTTCGACTTTGTCTGCCTCATTTTTCCACACTTCACCAAAATAAGGATGGATAGCAAAGCCTTTCGGTAGGCTCATTTGGGCATCCATCATTGCGTTGATCTTAACGATAAAGATCCACTGCAACCACTCTTCCGGTTGTAACGAATCAATCCCGAAAGGTTCAACGCTCGCCAGAGCTTCATCCGAAGGCGGAAGCGTGCTCCATAGCGAACATTGGCGCATTTGTTCTTCTAATTGTTGAAGTAAAAGAGGTAACTTTGTGGCTGCTGTCATTTTTCACCAAGTTATTTATCTAGTGACCTTGAAATTGGGGCATAGAGTACCATCTATTTAGGAAAGAAAGTTAGGAGCTTTATTACTATGGAAACGATTCACACGCTCACTCAGTTACTAAAGAATAGCGGTTGCCAGTACGATATCTACGACCTAGGTCGCCGTATTCAGAAGATCGACAACACCTTATTCTCTGATGTTGAGCAAGGGAAACAGCCGTACCCATTTCCACTTCAGAAACAAGCTCACTTAGCGATTAGTTACTGGAACGAACACAAGCAACCTTGGATCTGGTTCCTAAAATTCAAACTGGACGAAAGAGGCCTATTACATCAAGGTGATGTCGGCAATTTCCTTAAGTTTGTTATCGAAGCGATGGGCACACGTTTGAACGGTGAGATCAGCGAAGAGCAACAACAAAAGCTGTCAAACAACCCATATACCTTCAAGCCTTCAGAAGACAAAATGGCCGTGTTCCATAGCCAAGTAAGAGCAGGTTTAGACCTTGCAACGAGCCAATACTACGAACACGCTCAACACTACTTCACAGGCGATCTAGGCTGGGACAACTGGAAAACCGTTGGCCTACAAGGCATCACTGATATGTGTGCTCGTTTAGGCAGCCAACAAAATGGTGTCGCGATTCGCAAAGCATTGAATAAGCTGCCTTCAGAACCTCTATACGCGACTCTCGGGGCGCTTGAGCATACGCAAATCAATGACAAGCTCGCTCAACGCTTACAAGAAATGGCAGAGAATGAGATTAACAGTCAAGAGCCAGATCTGTTCTTACTGTCAGCACTGGTACGTGCCCTTTCTGGCGCAGAGCAAAGCACAACCAACGCCGTAATTAACCAAGTTCTGGCTAGCCCGCGCTTAAGCCACCAAGAAGTATTGATTGGTTTGGCTGGTCGCAGCTGGCACGCACTGCAAGATCCTGCGATTGCTGAGCAGTTCTTGCTGCGTCTCGCACAAACGGGCAACCAAAACTTGTTCAATCAGTTATTTGCAGATTTAGTGATGATTCCGACACTGAGAATGGTATTTTTACCATTATTGAACTCGAACCCATCACCAGAACTCGCCAATGCACTTGTAGAATTACAACAAGCGGCTAAGTCGCAATAGATACCAGACAGAACAGCTCAGTAGCTCATAACAAAAAGCTCAAATCACGAACGGAATAGAGAGATAAAAGGAAGTATGGATTAAATGATAGATAACTTATTGGCTATTTTGATGCTGTGCTTCTTTTGCTTTTTCTTTTGGCAGCAGCGCAGGCAATCAGAGCTTGCGAAAACTGCCATTGCGAGAAAATGTAAAGAGCTCGACTTGCAGCTACTAAGCGTTGCCTTCAGTGGTCATAAATTTAAGATGCGCCATGAGCTAACCACCATTTGGCGCTGGCACACTGTGTACCAATTTGAGTTTTCAGCATTGGGTGATGATCTGTACCAAGGAAAACTGACTATGGTCGGCTTCCGCTCTATGCGGTTTGAGCTACAGCCTCATAGAATGTAACGTCGCAAAACTCGGTATAACGATATTCATGATAAGGGCCAAACTGATCTTGTTTGGTCTCTTTAAATGCAAAGCCTAACTTTTCGAGTAACTTAATCGATGGGTTATGACCGACATTAACGGTCGCAACCACATTCGTTAGGTGCTCTTCAAAACACACCAAACTGAAGAAAGGTTTTAGCACTTCGCTAGCAAGACCTTGATTCCAAAATTCTTTATCCAAAATAAAGCCAAGCTCATGCTGACCCTCTTCTGATGAAACAAAGACATGTCCAAGATATTCACGGGTTTGGTTATGGATAATCGCGCGGCAGAAGCCGGCGTTGTCTTGCAGTATCTCTTGAAATAAGAGCTTCGCAGAGGCAATAGAGTGCGGCCCATTCATTTCAGCACGATTAATGGGGCAGCAATTCAACTTGATAAAGTCGTGTTGTAGCTGTTCGGTATAAGGTACCAACAGCGTTCTTGAGGTTGCTATCGTCATAAAACACTCCTTGTGTTGACTATTAGCAGAAAAGCAGATGTCGCGCTCTTAGATAAAAGCTCCTGAATTAAAGAGAGCCCCTAGGTAGAGAAAAGCCTCAGATAAAGAAAAGCCCCGACACCGAAGTGTCAGGGCTAGGGTCTTACTCGCAGCAGTCCGGCTACTAATAAATGCTCCATGCATCATCCATAATAGTGGCTGTAATCCTTCAGCTCTTTCCTTTACTTCGCCGTCCTAGCGGTGTCCAATCATCCTGAAAGCTAACAATCCTAGTTAGCGCACATCACTTGTTCCGTGAGCGGTGTCCTTTACATCGTCCTGATGCTAATCCAACCCTTTAAATCCTAAAGGTGTCCATTGTCATTCCGTTGCAGCTAACTTCCTGTTAACTGGCTGTATCCCTACAATGTCCTTACGCTCCATGCTTGACTACTCAATCCTAAGTAACCAAATCTTCATCCTGAAGATAACCAAATCCTTGGTGCTTTCCTGTTCCGTGTCAGAATCCTTCCGACAAGGTTTAATTTACGCGATTTAGGATTTTGGACAATAGATTTGCATCACACTTTCAATTCAATAAAGTTGTTAATTATATAAAACAATTAAAATTCAACAACTTAACCATGTGCACTTAAATCTCTCTAGTGATGTATTCGTGTTATCTCACAGCCTTTGTAAGAGATCTCTCACAAGCTATGGACGGTTTTATGATTCGCTATCATTCACCGGAGCGAGTAAAATGACCAAAGACTAAAAATGGAGGTCAACATGCTGACAAAAGATGTGTCTGAAGAGTTGAAATCAGTGCTTGAAGGACTGCAAGCACAAGGGAAAGAGCCGACAGTTGCTTTAGTTAAAGCTCGTATGAGCACATCCGTTCCGATGCCAGCTTTAATCATGACTATCAAAAGCTGGAAAAGCGCCAATCGCGTCCCTAAAGTGGAAGTCGCGACACAAGAAGAGCCGGCACTTGATCGTGTTAGCCAACTGGAAAAGCAAATCCTTGAACTTACCGCTCGCGTTGCCACGCTTGAAGCCAAATTAACTGAGTAATAAGTTAACTGAACAATAAGTTAACTGAACAATAAGTTAACTGGCCAATAAGGCAACTGAGCAATAAGTTGACCGATAAATAAGCTAACAGAGAAATAGAACACTATGAAGATATGGGTTGATGCGGACGCTTGTCCAAAGGTTATCCGAGAAACAATCGTACGCGCAGCTGAGCGCACAGGGGTTGAATGTACCTTTGTGGCAAACCATCTGGTTCCCGTTCCTAAACGCAATAACATTCACTCAATTCAAGTGCCAAGCGGGTTTGATATTGCTGATGATGAAATCGTAAAGCGCACTGAACCCGGCGATCTTGTGATTACATCCGATATCCCTCTGGCTGACGAAGTGATCACTAAAGGTGGGCAAGCACTCAGCTCTCGTGGTGAGCTTTACACCAAAGAGACCATTAAAGCGCGTCTGAACATTCGTGACTTTATGGATACCATGCGCTCAAGTGGCATCCAAACGGGTGGACCAAGTGCCCTTTCTCAAACCGACCGTCGTGAGTTTGCCAACCACTTAGATAGAATTCTAGCCAAACGCTAGCTGGCTCATCCGAGCTTAACCTAGTTCTATCTCTCCATAAAAAATCAAAAAACCTGCAAACAATGCAGGTTTTTTTAATATCAATTAGAAGAAGGTTTCCCCTACTCTACAACTAAGGCGTGTAGTACGTTGCAGCGCCTGGACCTACTGGTAGACCGAATACGAATACCCATAGGTAGAACAAGATGCTCCAACCAAACATGAATACCATTGAGTAAGGCAACATTGTCGCGATCAGTGTACCGATACCTAGGTTCTTCATGTAGCGAGTTGCTACGGCAAGGATAAGACCGAAGTAGCTCATCATTGGTGTAATGATGTTGGTTGTTGAATCACCGATACGGTAAGCCGCTTGAATCGTTTCAGGTGCGTAGCCTACTAGCATTAGCATTGGAACGAAGATTGGCGCTGTTACTGCCCACTGTGCAGAAGCTGAACCGATCATCAGGTTAATGAAACCACACATTAGGATGAATGCGAAGAACAACATTGGACCCGTTAGGCCGATATCCTGAAGGAATGTTGCGCCGCCTACAGCAACCACTTGACCAAAGTTCGTCCACTTAAAGAAAGCAACAAACTGTGCAGCAAAGAATACAAGAACGATGTACATGCCCATTGAAGACATCGACGTTGCCATTGCATTAATCACATCACGGTCATTCTTCATTGAACCGGTAATTTTGCCGTAAACAAAACCAGGAATAGCAAAGAATACAAAGATAAACGCGACGATACTTTTCAGGAATGGAGAGCCTGAAATCGTGCCCGCCTCTGAACGTAGAACACCGTCAGCAGGAACAACAGTCCAAGCTAAAAGCGCACTCACGATTAATACAGCGACACCCGCCAATCTAAGGCCTTTCTTCTCAATAGCAGTAAGCTTACCCATTGAGTCATTTGAAAGATCTTCAGACGCGTCTTCGACATTGTATTTACCCAGTTTAGGTTCAACAATCTTCTCTGTTACCAATGCGCCGGCAATCGAGATAAAGAAGGTCGAAATAAACATGAAGTACCAGTTTGATTCAGGGCCAACAGAGTAAGATGGATCAAGCATTTGTGCTGCTGTTTCTGTGATACCAGAAAGCAGTGGATCAACCGTACCGATAAGTAGATTTGCAGAATAACCACCAGATACACCAGCAAATGCTGCCGCTAGACCTGCTAATGGGTGACGACCCAATGAGTGGAAAAGCATTGCTGCAAGAGGGATAAGTACTACGTAACCCAGCTCTGAAGCCGTGTTAGAGATAATACCGGCAAATACCACGGTTACAGTAACCATGCGCTGAGATGCGCCCATTACCATGCCGCGCATTGCCGCAGATAATAGACCTGAGTGCTCAGCAATCGCAACACCTAGCATTGCAACAAGTACAGTACCAAGTGGCGCAAAGCCAACAAAGTTCGAAACTAGATTCGTTACGATGAGTTGTAAGCCTTCAGCATTAAGTAAGCTTACAACGTGGATCATACCATCAGCAGCACGACCACTAGCACCTTCAGGGCGAGGGTCCATGACAGACACTTCAAAGTAACCAGCAATACCTGAAGAAACTAGGATTGCGACACAGAAGATAGCAAAAAGAGTGATTGGGTGGGGTAAAAGGTTCCCCAAATATTCAACGCTGTCTAAAAAGCGTGTGAAAATAGGTTTTTTTGGTGCGTTGTTTTTTATTGAAGCAGATGAACTCATCTGTTCCCTCCTTGTGTAGTTATTCCTGTGCAATTGTGACAAAGATGTTCAAATTGCCAGCGAAGGGTACGCGACAAAAATATCAATTAGAAATTCAAAATGTTACAAAGTGTGTAACAAACGACGACTTTTAACTCTATTTGAACAATTAATTAGCAAATAAATCTATATTAAACACAAAAACTAGATTTATAATTTACAACAACGCATTCACTAGAAATATAACTCACAATATAACCCATTGATTCACTTGAAAATAAAACACATCGTACGTTAAATACACACTCGATATCCGGTTAAGTTCCTCTCGAAGGAAAAGAAAAACAGACAAATGAATGAAGTTTGACTTTCCCCTCGTTTTTACACACATGTCACATCATATTGACGGTTATTTTTGAACCGCTTTAAATCTTGGATTGGATTTACAGATCACATAGTGACGCCCTCTACGCTTAACTATCTGGCAATCAGGGTGACGGCTTTTCGCACTTTTAAGTGATTTAACAACTTTCATTATTTAGCTCCCTTACCTAATTGACCAAAACGACGAGTGAAGTTCGCAACGCGTCCCTCTTTATGTAGCACTCGTTGTTTGCCCGTATAGAAAGGATGCGACTTTGGCGACACCTCAATCGTGAAGTAAGGGCAAGTATTGCCGACTTCCCATTCGATAGTACGGTCTGTTTTTAGCGTTGAGCCGATTAAGAAGTACTCATCGACACTGGTGTCATGAAAAACCACGGGACGGTAATCTGGATGGATATTCGGTTTCATTGTATTCCCCTTAAATAACCAACTTGATATGTTATAACACTACAAGTGACAATTGTTATCAAAAGAAAAACAAGCGATTTTATGATATTTTTCCGTCTTAATCGTAATCAGAGAACACCCAACTATGTACACAATTGAACCTGTTGGCTTTATTGAGTCTCCTTATAAAGAGAAGTTCGCTGTGCCAAGGCAGCCCAGGTTGGTACCCACATCCACCTCAAGAGTCAGATTGGTTGATGCAGCAAACTGCCTTGAGTCTGTTCGTGATATAGAGCAATTTAGCCATGTTTGGTTACTATTTCTGTTCGACAAGAACCTTGAAGCAGGCTGGAAACCAACTGTGAGGCCACCTCGCCTTGGCGGGAATGAACGTATTGGTGTATTCGCGTCACGTGCCACATTCAGACCAAATGGAATTGGCATGTCTGCGGTTAAACTAAAAGGTGTGTCTCAAGAGAAAGGACAGACTTGGTTGGATCTCGGCAGCGTCGACTTAGTAGACGGTACACCGATCATCGACATCAAGCCTTATATCCCCTATTCAGATTCGATTCCGGATGCATTGGGAGGGTTTGCCGCCGATGAACCAGAAGTGCTCGACGTTAACTTTTTGCAGCAAGCTCAAAGTAAGCTCGCAAGCCATCCACAAGCGCGCCATATCATTCAGGTGATCAAAGAAGTATTAGGCCAAGATCCGCGACCTGCCTATAAAAAAGGCAAGCCTGACAACAAGGAATATGCGGTAAATTTGTTCAATCTTAACGTGAAATTCGTGGTTGAAACGCTTTTCATCAATGTAACTGACATTGAACGCTTTTGAGATACCAAATAGGCTGATATTATATGCGGCTATATCAGATTTGCTGTGGTTACGAACGACAGCAAGTTTTCTTTTATCAATGATGAAACGGATACCATAGAATGCGTACCAGTAACTACCTTCTTTCTACTCTGAAAGAGACTCCAAACGACGCAGAAGTTATCAGCCACCAGCTGATGCTACGTGCAGGTATGATCCGTAAGCTAGCTTCAGGTTTATATACTTGGCTACCTACTGGTCTACGTGTACTGCGTAAAGTCGAAAATATCGTTCGCCAAGAGATCGATAATGCAGGTGCCGTTGAAATCTTGATGCCCGTAGTTCAACCGTTTGAGCTTTGGGAAGAGACTGGCCGTTCTGAAAAGATGGGGCCTGAGCTACTTCGTTTCACAGACCGTCACTCTCGTCCATTTGTTCTTAGCCCAACAGCTGAAGAAGTGGTAACGAGTCTAGTACGTAACGAGATCAGCTCTTACAAACAGCTACCTCTAAATCTGTACCAAATCCAGACTAAATTCCGTGATGAGCGCCGCCCTCGTTTTGGCGTAATGCGTGCACGTGAATTCTCTATGATGGATGCGTACAGCTTTGATATCGACAAAGAAGGCTTAGAAAAGTCTTACCAAGCGATGCACGATGCTTACTGTAAAGCATTCGACCGTATGGGCCTTGAATACCGTCCAGTATTGGCAGACTCTGGCGCAATCGGCGGCAGCGGCTCTCAAGAGTTCCACGTTCTTGCTGAAAGCGGCGAAGACCTAATCGCATTCTCAACTGAGTCAGATTACGCAGCAAACATCGAAAAAGCAGAAGCACTTGCTCCTACTGAAGATGCAGCAGCACCAACTCAAGAGATGGAACTGGTTGATACACCAAATGCGAAAACTATCGCAGAATTGGTAGAGCAACACGGTCTAGCAATCGAGAAGACTGTTAAGACTCTATTCGTTAAAGCTTCTGATGAAGTAGACGCTGATATCATCGCGCTAATCATCCGTGGTGACCACGAACTGAACGAAGTGAAAGCAGAGAACCTTCCACAGGTTGCTTCTCCGCTAGAGATGGCTTCTGAAGAAGAAATCCGCGCACTTGTTGGTGCAGGTCCTGGTTCACTTGGACCTGTTGGCCTAGAGCTACCATTCATCGTTGACCGCTCTGTTGCTGTAATGAGCGACTTTGGCGCTGGTGCAAACGTAGATGGTAAGCACTACTTCGGCATCAACTGGGGTCGTGACGTTGAGCTTGCTCAAGTTGAAGACCTACGTAACGTAGTTGAAGGTGACCTTAGCCCATGTGGTAAAGGTACTATCCAGCTTAAGCGTGGTATCGAAGTGGGTCACATCTTCCAACTGGGTAATACTTACTCTAAAGCAATGAACTGTAACGTGCTTGGTCCTGATGGTAAGAGCGTAATCCTAGAGATGGGTTGTTACGGTATCGGTGTTTCACGTGTTGTTGCATCTGCTATCGAGCAAAACCACGATAAATTCGGTATCACTTGGCCAGACGCACTAGCGCCGTTCCAAGTTGCTATCGTACCAATGAACATGCACAAATCTGAGCGCGTTAAAGAAGCAGCTGAGAAGCTATACGCTGAATTAACAGCTATGGGTATCGAAGTTTTATTCGATGACCGTAAAGAGCGCCCTGGTGTTATGTTTAAAGATATCGAGCTTGTGGGTATCCCTCACACTATCGTTATCGGCGATCGCAGCATGGACGAAGGTAACTTCGAATACAAAAACCGTCGTACTGGTGATAAAGAAGCTATCGCAATGGACACGGTTATCGAGCACCTTAAGGCTCAACTAGCTTAGTAATCCGATTACTGACTAGATAAACATTGAAAGGCTGCCGTTAGGTGGCCTTTTTTGTGCCTGTCATTTCGCTTCAAACTCCCTTCTATTTATCAGTAGAGTAAATAACGTAAGTTAATCCCCTGTTCATCTTTAAATCCGTATATTGGTGTCATCAACTTTTTGGACATGCTCACCATTGGAGGTATCGATGGATATCAAAAGCTTACTGAACCAAGCACTTAAATCAGATCTCGTAAAACAAGGTACTCAGAAACTTTCACAAGGGTCTTCAAGTTTAAGTGGCCTTTCTCAAGGCAGCAATAGCAAGAGTAGCAGTAAAAGTACACTCGGAGCCTTCGGTGCAGGCGCAGTTGGCGGAGGACTGTTAGGTGCGTTAATGGGCTCTAAGAAGACTAAGAAAATGGGTAAGAAAGCGGCTGGGATTGGCGGCGCAGCAGCACTGGGCGCTTTGGCTTATAAAGTCTACAACGACTACCAGTCCAAACAAGGCCAGACACCTAACGTCGAACAGGCTCAGTTTGATGAAAATGATGCAAACCACAGCGTGCTGATTCTACGATCGATGATTGCCGCGTCTAAAGCTGATGGCCATGTTGATGAAGAAGAGATGGCTAAGATAGAGGAAGCCGTCGAGAATATGGGCGCTGATTATCAACTGACTAAATTGGTCTCTGAAGAACTGCATAAGCCACTCGACCCAAGCGAAATCGCTCAACTGGCAACGTCACCTCAACAGGCGAGTGAGATCTACTTAGCCTCTTTGATTGTGGCCGACGAACAGAATTTCATGGAAAAGGCGTACCTGAAAGAGCTCGCGAAACAGCTCAATCTTGCTGATGAAGTCACCTATCAACTTGAACAACAAGTCTCTGGCTAATCGGCAAGTACCAAACGAAGCCGTAAAGAACGGCCTAAGCAGCGAGCTAACCAAGTGAGATATTGAGCAAGGACAAACTAACTCTGAACTTAATCAGATCCACTTTGTTTTTGCTTATCTCTATGTGTATATTGAGATCAGTTATCATTTGGTTAGGTATAAAAATGAAAGTATACGATTGTTGTGATTTGGTTCGTGAACTGTATTCTCAAATTGGCAGTGGCGACCAAGGCTATATCCCTAAAGCGATCACCTGCGCAGTAAAAACATTGAATGACCTTGCTGCCGATGAGTCTCTTCCTAAAGAAGCTCGTGAACGTGCAGCCTTTGCCGCTGCTAACTTACTGATTTCAGATTTCGAGGACTAATATGAACCTCGCTAACTTTGAAAAAATGGATCCAGTGATGTTGATGAGCATCGTCAACATGAAGCTTCGTGACGACTTCGGCGGTGATTTAGATCGAGTGGTCAACTTCTACGAAATCGACAAAGCAGCCTTAATCGCTAAGCTCGCGTCTGCTGGTTTTGAGTATCTTCCAGAAGCTAAACAGTTTCGATAGTCGTTTAAAAAATCTTCCTATTTAAAGACCAACCTCTGTGTTGGTCTTTTTTTGTTGGTGATACGTAATAAGGAAACACGCAGCAAACCCATTATAAATTATCTGTATGCACCTATACTTTTATATCTTAGAGTCAACGAACTCGCCTTGAACCAAAGCGTATTGTTGTATAGGCTACCTAAACTAGCATATAAAACTCATCACTCAACTTGATGATAGTGAAGGATTAACAATGAAAAGACTCGGACTTTTAGCCGTTATCGCAGCCGCACTCACCGCAGGTTGCGCTTCAAATACTCAGCAAGACAACTTTCGCGAAGCCTCTTTTGAGCTGTGTAATACTGAAGTCGATATTTACTCTGTAAGCCATGATGAACGAGTTCGTATCGTCTGTTCTGATGGCTCTAAATTCGCTTTGAACAGCGAAGACACATTAGAAGTGATGCGTGATATCAACATCGACTACTGTGATGGCGAAGGCCTAGGTAAGTTCAGTGAAAGCCGCCACTACTACTCATTCAAGTGTAAATCTGGCACCCTGCTTAGCATCAAAAAGTAGAATCGACACTACCAAATACCAAAGGGTTAATGTGAAAGCATTAACCCTTTTTAATACCCGCTTTTCTTTACTCTTAATCCCAAATCCACCAGCCACCAGATACAAAAAATAGCTCCTTTAAAGAAGCCTCTAGTATCATTGCTTTTCAAAGTAGTTGTTTGAAATTATAAGAGAGCACGCAGAGATTACGGGTGTAAGTGAGCATGCTCGACAACAATTTTAAAACTTCCAAGTACAAAAAAGGCCCCTATTAAGGAGCCTCTAGTATCAATATTTTTCAAAGTAGTTGTTTGAAATTCTAGGAGAGCACGCGGAGCTTACGAATGTAAGTGAGCATGCTCGACAACGTAATACCCAAAAAAACAAAAAAAGCTCCCAACAGGAGCCTTTCAAATCGTATTTTTCAATCAAATAGCTTTAGTTCAAGGAAAAGGCGCGGAGTTTACGAATGTAAATGAGCACCTTTGACACAGAAATTAAGCTATTTGAGCCAGAAAAATTAAGCGTAAACAGGTAGACGCTTACAGATCTCTAGTACTTTTGCTTTAGTCGCTTCGATAACAGACTCATCACCCATGTTATCTAGGATGTCACAGATCCAACCTGCTAGCTCTTTCGCGTCTGCTTCTGAGAAACCGCGACGAGTGATAGAAGGAGAACCGATACGGATACCTGAAGTAACGAATGGGCTACGTGGGTCGTTTGGTACTGAGTTCTTGTTTACAGTGATGTTTGCTGCACCTAGTGCTGCATCTGCTTCTTTACCTGTGATGTCTTTGTTGATTAGGTCAACTAGGAACAGGTGGTTCTCTGTAGAACCTGAAACGATGTTGTAACCACGAGCTAGGAATTCAGCAACCATTGCTTTTGCGTTAGCAACAACGCGTGCTTGGTATTCTTTGAACTCTGGCTCTAGAGCTTCTTTGAACGCTACTGCTTTACCAGCGATAACGTGCATTAGAGGACCACCTTGGCCGCCTGGGAATACTGCTGAGTTCAGCTTCTTGTAAAGATCTTCGCCTTCGTTAGAAAGGATTAGACCACCACGAGGACCCGCAAGCGTTTTGTGCGTCGTTGTAGTTACTACGTGAGCGTGTGGCACTGGGTTCGGGTAAACGCCTGCAGCGATTAGACCTGCTACGTGAGCCATATCTACGAACAGGTAAGCACCTACTTTGTCAGCGATTTCACGCATGCGCTTCCAATCACAGATTTGAGAGTAAGCAGAGAAACCACCGATGATCATCTTAGGCTTGTTCTCGATAGCCAGCTTTTCCATCTCTTCGTAATCGATTTGACCCGCTTCATCGATACCGTAAGGGATGATGTTGTAAAGCTTACCAGAGAAGTTTACTGGAGAACCGTGAGTTAGGTGACCACCGTGTGCTAGGCTCATACCTAGAACCGTATCGCCTGCATTTAGTAGTGCCATGTATACAGCGTTATTTGCTTGAGAACCTGAGTGAGGCTGTACGTTTGCGTACTCTGCACCAAATAGTTCACATGCACGTTCAATTGCTAGAGTTTCAACTTTGTCTACGTACTCACAACCACCGTAGTAACGCTTGCCTGGGTAGCCTTCAGCGTATTTGTTTGTTAGCTGAGAACCTTGAGCTTCCATTACACGTGGGCTTGTGTAGTTTTCTGAAGCGATAAGTTCGATATGCTCTTCCTGACGAAGAGTTTCTTCTTGGATAGCTGCGAATAGATCCGCATCGTAATCAGCAATGTTCATGTCACGCTTAAGCATCTGTATCTCCTGACTCAGATTGTACTGAAAGTTTCAAAAAAACCACACAACGACCGAAAGCAAACGTTTCCGTCACCGTTTTGATGTGACGCATTCTACATAATTTGATCTAGGTCATAAAGAGCTAATTGCAATTTTATCATGCAGTTTTTTCATAATCACAAATAAGATTCATCATGGTTATTAAGCTTATCCAACCAAAGATGACGCTTACTGTCAATTTTACGATTTACACCCTGTAAAACGCAGATTACATAGGTTTACCTTAATTTTGCCCCTCTAGCTACCGAAAGCTAAGGTTTTTCTCTACTATGCACGCCTTTATTGGTTAGGTAATTATAAAAACGATGGAAAAACACTCACGTAAAGAAGATTGGGTAGCAATCCTCACTGGCACGTTTTTAGTGGCGTTAGGCGTCTTCTTTTTACAGTCAGCGAACCTGCTTACTGGTGGCACTACTGGCTTGGCTCTGCTTTTGAGTCAATTTATGCCGGTAACCTTTGGTATTTTGTACTTTATTGCTAATTGCCCATTCTACTTATTAGCATGGAAACGATTTGGCCGTCACTTCGCAATAAGCAGTGCCATCTCAGGGGCTTTAGTATCTGTGTTTGCCGATCATTTATACTTAGTTATCTCGCTAGAAGTTCATAACGAGATCTATTGTGCTGTTGCCGGCGGCTTACTAATGGGCTTAGGTATGCTAATCCTATTCCGTCACCGCTCAAGTCTGGGTGGCTTCAACGTACTGTGCTTGTTTATCCAAGACCGCTACGGTATCTCGGTAGGCAAAACACAAATGGGTATTGATGCGTGTATTCTGTTTGCATCGTTCTTCTTCGTGTCACCTTGGGTGATTGCCGTATCTGTATTAGGCACCGCAGTATTGAACATCGTATTGGCAATGAACCACAAACCAACTCGCTACTCGGTGAATTACGCGTCTTAAAGTTCATTACCTGCTCTGTCGTTGCTGGCACTCGATGCTCAAACTTCTAGCAAGTAGACTCGAGGCACGATATTCCAGCCATCACTAAAACAAAAAAGGCTTTGGGAAGCACTCCAAAGCCTTTGTAGAAGCCTAATCTTTTAAGGGGAATCAAAATTAGGCTCATTGAAATGAAACAAAGTTACCCTTCAATCAAGAGAATACGAGTCTCGTAAGGACGTAACACTTGATGATGTAATGCAACTGAAGTGTTCGCTTGTTGATAGTTAGACAACAGACTCTTCGCCTTAGTCATATCAAAACGTTCCGGTAAAACGCACTCCGCCTCTTCACCATAATAGTTGTTAATACACAGCAAGGTTTGCCCTTCGTTCTCACGTGCATATGCAAAAATGGATGAGTGATCAGGCAATAGATCTTGATAGCTGCCATCTGTAATCACTGGCACTTGTTTACGTAACTCAATCAAACTCTTATAGAAATAGAAAACAGAGTCTTTGTCTTCCAGTGCTTGCTCAGCGTTAATCCCAGGGTAATTATTCGCTACATCAAGCCATGGCTGAGCTTGTGAGAACCCTGCGTAAGGCTCACTGTTCCATTGCATTGGTGTACGAGAGTTATCACGAGACTTCTGCGCCAAAATCGCCATCATATCTTCATGAGCCACACCATCACGATTCACCATGATGTCGTACATATTGGTACTCTCTACATCACGATACTGGCTGATCTCGGTGTAACCTGGGTTGGTCATACCAATCTCTTCACCTTGATAGATATACGGCGTGCCTTGCATCATGTGAACAGAAGCGGCAAGCATCTTGGCTGATTCAACGCGATATTGCTGATCGTTACCTAAGCGGCTCACCACTCTTGGTTGGTCGTGGTTACACCAGAATAGTGCGCCCCACCCTTTGCCATTCAATCCCGTTTGCCAGTGGTTAAAGATCGATTTGAGCTGTAAGAAATCAAACGGCGCATTGGTCCACTTCTCACCATTGGTGTAATCGACCTTAAGGTGGTGGAAGTTAAACACCATCGATAGCTCACTGTTATCAACGTTTGAGTATTGCTGGCAGTGTTCCAACGTGGTTGAAGACATCTCGCCTACGGTCACGCTGCCGTACTTCTGGAATACCGCTTCGCTGATCTCTTTCAGGTATTCGTGTACACGTGGACCATCGGTATAGAAACGACGGCCATCACCGATATCATCATTAGGAAAGTCTTGCTGCTTCGAAATCAGGTTGATCACATCCAAGCGGAAACCATCAACGCCCTTTTCTGCCCAAAAGCTGATAACGTCTTTCACTTCTTCACGTACAACCGGGTTCTCCCAGTTGAGGTCAGCCTGTTCTTTGGCGAATAAGTGTAGGAAGTATTGCCCAGTCGCCTCATCTAGTTCCCACGCATTACCACCGAACTTAGACTGCCAGTTAGTTGGTGCTTGACCATCTACGGGATCTTTCCATATGTAGTAGTCGCGGTATGGGCTGTTTTTATCACCCAATGCTGACTGAAACCACGCATGTTCTGTTGAGGTGTGGTTTACCACGATATCCATCACGATACGAATACCACGTTGGTGCGCTTCAGCCAGCAATAGGTCGAAATCTTCCATGGTGCCGAATTGAGGATTAATCGCGTAGTAGTCTGAGATATCGTAACCATTATCGATCATAGGAGATGCGTAAACCGGGGTTAGCCAAATCGCATCGACACTCAAATGTTTGAGGTAATCCAGTTTCGAAATGATCCCTTTGATGTCGCCAGTACCTTTACTGCCACTGTCACAAAAGCTCTTTGGGTAGATTTGATAGATGGTTGCGGTTTTCCACCAGCTTTCATCATGTTCAGTCATCGCCATCTCTAACACTCACTTACCAGAAAATATAAAATAAAAATCACCATGTGAATCATGGTCGAATAGCCGTTATAACTAAAAGAAAAAGCTATAACTAAGAGAAAAAGCGATAACTCATTTTGGAGTCATCGCTTATTCAATGCATTACGCGTTCGCGGTTTCTAACTCACCCTTGGATTGGGCTCGCTTGTAGAAAAACAGGGTTAGCGTGATAGGCAGTACTATCGCCACCAGCATCGCGACTAGGTAAATCGACCAATATTGAGGTTGAATCGATAGGATGCCCGGCAAGCCGCCGACACCGATACCATTCGCCATCACACCCGCGCTACCACAGATTGCGGCTGCAACAGCACTACCAATCATTGCGCTCAGCATTGGGAATTTGTATTTAAGGTTAATACCGTACATCGCAGGCTCTGTTACACCTAAGTAGGCTGAGATTGCCGCAGGAACCGAGATATCTCGTTCACCTTCACGCTTACTCAAGATAATGATGCCGACTACTGCCGATGCTTGTGCAATGTTTGATAGTGCAATCAAAGGCCAAATTGGTGTCCCGCCTAAGTCTTGCATCAGTTGCAGATCCACCGCGTTGGTGGTGTGGTGAATACCCGTGATAACCAAAGGTGCGTATAGGAAACCAAAAACCACTGAACCAAGAATCGCAAAATCACCTGTCATTGCCGCTTTAGCTGCGAATGCCACACCATCGCCTAACATACGACCGAATGGGCCAATGAAAGCGTGCGCTAGAATCACAGACAAAATAATCGATACAAATGGCACCACAACTAGGTACAAGTAAGCAGGGACGATGCGCTTAAGATTGGTTTCAATGAACGCCAAAGCCACACCCGCTAACATTGCTGGGATCACCTGAGCCTGATAACCGACCTTCTCAATCACAAACAGTCCAAAATCCCATACCTCAGGTACCGATTTACCTATCATGTATGCGTTCATGAGTTGTGGTGAAACTAAGGTCACACCGAGCGTGATACCCAAAATTGGGGTTCCGCCAAGCTTCTTAACCGTAGCCCAACACACACCAACCGGTAGGAAGAAGAAAATAGCTTCGCCGATCAACCATAAGAAAGAGTGAACGGTTGCCCAGAATTGACTGATTTCAACTAAGGTTTTGCCGTCGAACATGCGAATGTCGCCAATCACATTACGGAAACCAAGAATCAAACCACCTGTAATGATGGCAGGCAGCAGTGGTACGAAAATTTCGGCTAAATGGGAGATACCACGCTCAAGGAAGTTCATGTTTTGACGAGCAGCCAGCTTCGCCTCATCTTTTGATGATGCCTCTTTACCTGTCTGTTCAATCAGAAGTGCGTACACTTCATCAACTTCAGTGCCAATCACAACTTGGAATTGGCCTGCATTAGTAAAACAGCCTTTTACTAGCTTCAGTTTTTCGAGTTCAGCTTTGTTGGCCTGCTCTGTATCGTTCAATACAAAACGCAGTCGAGTCAGACAGTGGCTGACACTCGCAATGTTTTCTTTACCACCGACTAACTCGATAAGACGCGCAACGTCTTGCTTCGCTATCTTACTCATACTACCCCACCCTGGTTTCATTCAATTACTCATCTAAACCATGCAAGCTATAATCACTCAGACTTAGATTTATGGGAACATTCCCAATTACGGTTATTATAATGCCCGTATGAATGATAAATTAAAATGGGAACAATCCCATTAATTGAAAGAGATCACACTCTAATTTTAATCTAAGCCGTTCAATTTCGCTTAATTGAGTGGATTATAGAATAGGAGATTGCGTATGATGAGAGATCTCTGAATTGCCTAAAAGCTGAGAGATCAATAGATTAGCAGCCAACTTACCTGCAGATTGGTAACCAGGATCAATGCTAAATACTCGTGGGAATAAGAAAGAGAGAAGATCATTACCACCAACGCCAGTGACGACCACATCTTCACGTTGTAGTTCTTGCAGACGCTTGATTACACCAAGAGCCAGCGTATCACTGGCACAAACGATCGCTTGAGTCGCGGGAGTTAACACCTCATCCACCAGCTGATAAGCACTTTCGTGATGAAGTTGACCAGTACGATAGTTTGCCACTGAACCTGTGTTTTCACACCAATCGAGATAAGCCTTAAGACGCAGCTCACCGGTTGATTTATCACTAGGATCAACCCCGATAAAGCCAACGTCAGAGATCCCTTGATCCGATAAATGCACCAACGCACTATTGATCACCTGTTGGTTATCATAGTTAATCGACGTCACGTTCTCGGTATCCAGAGCAATCACCACCGCTTTGTGTTCCCAAGCTTCGATTGCCGGAATATCGCAGTCAGTAAAACCAAATACAATAATGCCATCAACGTTACGACGCTTTAGAACTTGCAGGTGCTCATTGGCTTTATCTCTATCAAGTTGGCTTTCCATGATCACGACATCGTAATCCGCTCGATACAACTCGGCCAGCATCGTACTTACCGCTTTGTTTTCAGAAGGAGAGTCCAGACGAGAAATGATTACGCCGATGACTTTTTGACTGCCACCGCGCATCGATTGCGCAGATTTTGAAGGCGTGTACCCAGATTCTTGAATTACTCTTTCCACCCTTTCACGGGTTTCAGGTTTCACTTTTGGATCATTGGTCAGAACGCGTGATACGGTTGACTTACCAACACCGGACAGCTTTGCAATATCAAGAATAGTGAGTTTTTTGCTCATAAAAAGTCTAACGTTAAAGGGAAGAGAAGAAAAAGTGAGGGTAGATTCCCTCACTTAACTGTTTGTAAATACTAGCAGTTCTTACTATGACTTACTTTTGGCAATTTCGATAGACTACGCGACCAAGTTCTAGACGCGCATTGTCACCTTTCGTGCGCAAAGTGATGCTGTTAATCATCTCTGAAGTGCCATCATCTAAGATGTATTTGGTTCCTGAGCCCGCTGGAACTTGAGTCAGGCGGTATTCATTATCAGGCAAGCGTAGTACCGCTTTTTCATTATCAAGGTAAGACACATCAAACGAGACGTCAGACTCACATTGATAAGTCGCGAATTGATCATTCGATGTTGCGCTATCAGTCTCAGGGGCTGCTGATTTAGAGCACCCAACCAATGCTACTGTACATAGAGATGCTACCAACATAGCTTTCATACTTCGTTCCTCATCTTTATATAGTCAACGACACTTAGCCTATTCACAGGTTCGAACAAACCTAATGTAAGTGCCTAATGATAGGTCCATACCTTAGTGATAAATAAAACGTTTAGCCTTTTAAGAAAGCGGGTACGTCTTTAATGCTATCAAGTACCACGCTAGCCAACGCTTCACCTTTTTCAGTGATGGGTTTACCCGTTCTTACCAAGACTTTAGTACCAACACCTGCTGCTTCTGCAGCCATCATGTCTTCCGCTTTATCGCCGATCATGACCGAGTTAGCCATATCAATCTTCAGAAAGTCACGAGCAGAAATGAACATGCCTGGCTTTGGCTTACGACATTCACAATCTTGCTTGTAGTCACCAATACCGTGCTCAGCGTGGTGAGGACAGTAATAAATGCCATCGAGCTCGACACCATTATCAACAAAGTTCCAATCCATCCACTGCGTTAAAGAAAGAAAACGGTCTTCACTAAACATGCCGCGAGCAATACCAGATTGGTTGGTCACTAGCACCAATAAATAACCCATATCTTTAAACGCTTTCGCCGCTTCAAACACACCATCGATGTATTCAAAGTCATGCTCATCATGTACGTAGCCGTGATCAACGTTAATCACTCCATCACGATCTAAAAAAACAGCAGGTTTAGACAAAATTTTGTTCTCTATCAACTCTCTATTAATCATTAATTATTACACGCTTTATTTGCTTCATCACTATCTATTTAGTTTTGCGTTCGTTAACGATTTGTTTCTAGCTTAACCATACAATCGACGTTTAGCCGTCTAGACGTAAAAATATCTATTGACTTAGATCATAGAACACCATAGCATCGTCTGTAAATCGAGCGAGCTATCGACATATTATTCTGTTCTACCTGCACGGGTTTCTCTATGATTAAAGTGAATCAAGTCAATAAGGTTTTTTATCAAGGCACTAAAGAAATCAATGCCTTAATTGATATCAACCTCCACATTCCTCAAGGTCAAATCTTTGGAGTCATCGGCTCTTCAGGTGCAGGCAAAAGTACCCTAATCCGCTGTGTAAATATGTTGGAAGCCCCGACTTCGGGTGAAGTGATTGTTGATGGTATCGACCTAACAAAACTCAGCAAATCAGAGCTTAGCGAAGCGCGCCGTAACATCGGCATGATATTCCAGCACTTCAACCTGCTGTCTTCTCGTACTGTATTTAACAATGTAGCACTGCCTTTAGAACTTGCTGGTAAAGATAAAGCGATTATTGAAGCAAAAGTGAGTGAGTTACTTGAACTCGTTGGCTTAGCGGATAAGCGAGACACCTACCCGGCAAACCTAAGTGGCGGTCAAAAGCAGCGTGTTGCGATTGCTCGTGCACTGGCCTCTGATCCGAAAGTACTGCTGTGTGACGAAGCGACCAGCGCATTGGACCCTGCGACCACTCAATCGATTCTTGAGCTACTGCGTGAAATCAACCGCAAGCTGAACATCACTATCCTGCTTATTACGCACGAGATGGATGTAGTGAAAAGCATTTGTCACGAAGTGGCGATCATTGGCGGTGGTGAATTGGTAGAGAAAGGCACAGTTGGTGACATCTTTGCTCACCCTAAAACTGAACTAGCGCATCAATTCATTCGTTCAACGTTGGATCTGACGATCCCTGAAGATTACCAAGCACGCCTGCAAGAGACTCGCGTAAACAGCAGCTACCCGTTGGTACGTCTTGAGTTTACGGGCGCAACGGTTGATGCTCCGCTGATGACTCAGATTGCACGCAAATTCAATATCGATGTCAGCATCCTAAGCTCTGACCTTGATTACGCCGGCGGCGTGAAGTTCGGCATGATGGTTGCTGAACTGTTCGGTAATGAAGCAGATGATAATGCTGCTATCCAATTCCTACGCGACAACAATGTAAAAGTAGAGGTGCTTGGTTATGTCCTTTAGTTTCAACGAGATTGCTGACTGGATCAGCCTTAACGGTAATCTTCTATTAGGCGCAACAGGCGAAACGCTTTACATGGTTGCTGTTGCAGGCATTGTTGGCTTCGCGGTCGGTATTCCACTAGGCGTGATTCTGCATACGACTAAAAAAGGTGGCCTGTTAGAGAACACCAAAGTAAACAAGATTCTAGGTGCGATTGTGAACGTGGGTCGTTCAGTACCTTTCTTAGTTTTGATGGTTGCGATTATTCCACTGACTAAGATGCTGATTGGTACCTTCATCGGTACAACAGCAGCGATTGTTCCACTGACGATTGGCGCTATCCCATTCGTGGCTCGACTTATCGAAAGTGCACTACTTGAAGTACCAACAGGTCTAGTGGAAGCGGCCCAATCAATGGGCGCAACACCAACACAAATCATCAATAAGGTTCTGCTTCCAGAAGCACTACCGACTATCATCAACTCAGTAACGATTACGCTAGTGACTCTGGTGAGCTACTCAGCAATGGCCGGTACTGTAGGCGGTGGTGGCCTAGGTGATGTCGCGATTCGTTACGGATTCCACCGCTACGATGTGACCATCATGGCTGTGACAGTAGTGATGTTGATTGTGCTGGTACAAATTATTCAATCAATCGGTGATTCATTAGTTCGCCGCGTTGACCACAGATAAAGACTCACACATAAAGATTAGAGTCGTCTGAACCTAATTAAATAGATTTATTAAAAGGAGATTATTATGAAATTTAACCTTAAAGGTTTACTAACTATCGCAGCAGCAGCTTCAGCGCTAGTTCTAGCAGGTTGTGGTGATAAAGAAGTGGATACTTCTAAAGTAAAAGTTGGCGTAATGGCAGGTGCAGAAGCGCAAGTTGCTGAAGTGGCAGCTAAAGTAGCGAAAGAGAAATACGGCCTAGACGTTGAACTGGTTACTTTCACGGATTACGTAACACCAAACGCAGCTCTAGATGATGGTTCTATCGACATCAACGCATTCCAACACGCACCGTACCTAGATCAGCAAGTGGCTGACCGTGGCTACAAGCTAACTATCGCTGGTAACACGTTTGTTTACCCAATTGCGGGTTACTCTAAAGAAGTGAAATCGGTAGACGAAATCCAAGACGGTGCTCGTATTGCTGTACCAAACGACCCTACAAACCTAGGTCGCTCTCTACTTCTTCTTGAGCAACAAGGTCTTCTTGAACTTCGTGAAGGCGCAGGTCTTCTAGCTACAGTTCGCGACATCGTGGGTAACCCTAAGAACCTAACGATTGTTGAACTAGACGCAGCTCAACTGCCACGTTCTCTTGATGATGTTGCTCTATCTATCATCAACACAACTTACGCGAGCTCTATCAACCTGACTCCACAAAAAGATGGCGTATTCGTTGAAGACAAAGATTCTCCTTACGTAAACCTAATCGTTTCTCGTGAAGACAACCTAAACGCTGAAAACGTACAAAACTTCGTTAAAGCTTACCAAACTGAAGAAGTGTACAACGCAGCTTCTGACATCTTCCAAGGTGGCGTCGTTAAAGGTTGGTAATCAACTAAATAACAGCACTGTATAGATACCCGAAGGGGCTGACATAACGTCAGCCCCTTTTTTAATGATAAAGATTTGCTAGAAAGTAAAGCATCTCAGATTTAAGCGAAACAAAGTCGATTACTTCAGGTGATCCCAAGAGATGTTTGACACCAATCGGCAGTCATCACACTTGAAATAGAAAATATCGTGGATAGGCGCATCTAGCAGCCATTCACCACCACATTGCGGGCATTTGCGCTCTTTTTCATCTTTCAGGCTGATCCCACCGACACGGTATAAGTAGTAGTAGGTTGGAACCTTAGTCAGATACTCAATGCGCCCTCTTAGACCCCAACCGCGTTTAAACAGCACACTCTTCGTGTCACTGATCTCGGTTAGCGTTGCATGTTCCGCGCGACAACCACCACCCATTTGTACTTCATCACAGGCTTGCCATTCGGTCTGCCATTTCAACACGGCTTTATGGTCGCCATTGAAGGTAGGTGGATTGCGATACAAAGGGATTGGTAGCAAGCTATCGCCACTACGCAGCGGTGAACAGGTGTGCACGAATGTCGTGTATAACACCTGCCAGCTTGGTGTTTCATCTTCTGCCACTTCTTCTGAGTTCAGATCTCGACCGAGCAAACGCATTTTAGGCGCTAGTAGGCTCGCGTTAGACAAGCGATCAAAACACACTTTCACAAAGTCTGAGTGATTCCGCGGGTGCAAGCTATCTTGCTCCGGGCACACAACGCGAACATAGAATTCCCCATCGCCCATCACGATTGGGAACTCACGACCTAACACTTGTCCGTTATAACGAAGTGCATCCATTAAGCCATTAACCGCCTTGTCGACAGCGCTTACCGTTGTGTTATCAAAACACTCAAATTGAAGTTCTAGTACGTACATCTATTTATACCGCTGGTTGTAGCTTTTCTAAAAATTCTGCCAATGTCTCGGCGAGCACATCACGATTTTTGGTACCTAAGCGCTCCAAAATCACGTTACCCGTTAGGTTACAGATAGAGATAACATCCAGCTCAGCATCGGTCGCGGCAATGAAAACCGTTGGTTTTAGCTTCAAGCGACGCTGAGTTACTAGGTGACCCAAAATGTTTTCTTGTAGGCATTCGAAGTCTTCATCACTCCAAATCTGTAACAGAGTCAATTCGTTACCATCGAAAGTTGCGTTCATATCTGCGCTGAATTGTGCGCCGTAGAAAGTTTTGATGTCTTCATGCAGAGTCAACTCAATACCGGTTTCAACGTTGGTGAAATCCGCGAATTGCTCACGTGGATAGTGCTTCCACAACACGGCATCGCCACTCTTTTCTTCTACGCATGGCGATACGATGTCCACCAACTCCTCATTACGAGGTAAGCTTTGGTGTTTCTGCTGCCACGCGTCAACGTATCGCTGACTAAAAGAAAGTAGTGCGTCTTGAGCACGTTGAGTCATGAAAATCTCCTAAACACAAAATAATAAATAGAATCCGAGCCCTTTCCGCGCCGATTAAGCGATGACTTAATGACAGGGTAAGGGGGATTCAGTAAAATCGACCCCATTCTAATCGAATTTGAAACGAAAGTATGAGCAAATATTCTGACGCAAAAGAGCTAGCGGGTTTAACCCTTGGCCAAAAAACTGAGTACTCTAACCAATACGATGCAAGTTTATTGCAACCAGTGCCTCGTAGCCTTAATCGCGATGATCTTGCGCTAAACGGCGAGCTGCCTTTTGTTGGTCATGATATTTGGACGATGTACGAGCTTTCGTGGCTAAACACCAATGGTCTACCACAAGTGGCTGTCGGTGAAGTTTTCATCCCAGCAACCAGCCCAAATTTAATTGAATCAAAATCTTTCAAGCTGTACCTGAACAGCTACAACCAGACTCAATTTGAAAACTGGGATCAAGTAACCGAGCGCCTGACCCAAGATTTGTCGGCATGTGCAGGCGAAACGGTGATTGTGAATGTAAACTCAGTAACCGACTACACTAACCAACCTATCGTGACGATGGAAGGTGACTGTATCGACAACCAAGACATCCAAATCACTAGCTACGACTTTGAAGCGTCGCTGCTTGAAGGCGCTGCTGGCGAACAAGACGTTGAAGAAACACTGCACAGCCACCTATTGAAGTCGAACTGTTTGATCACCAATCAACCGGATTGGGGCAGCGTTGAGATCGCATATTCTGGTAAGCAAATTGACCGTGAAGCTCTGCTACGCTATTTAGTTTCTTTCCGTGAGCACAATGAATTCCACGAACAATGTGTTGAGCGTATCTTCACTGACATCATGAAATACTGTGCACCTTCGAAGCTAACTGTGTTCGCACGTTACACACGTCGTGGTGGTCTGGATATCAACCCATACCGTTCAACAGAGCAAGATAGACCAAGCCACAATAAGCGTATGGCTCGCCAATAATCAGGCGAGAACCACCCACACTTATTTGAACCTACCAAATCTTTAAAGGGACATTGAAATGCGTTGGTTATACGTTGTTAGTCTATTTATTTTAAGCTTAAGCACATCGGTCAATGCGTCGGTTTATTCGTCGGCGCTACTCAATGAAGCCAATAATTTGGTTGAGATAGATCCGAGCCAAGCAAAACAAATGGCCAACAGCTACCTAACGCTGCGTGTCCTTTCTGATCAACGCGAGAAAAGCCCTTCAGCTATTTCTCGCGAAGAGACAGACTCCTCGATTCGAACACCAAACAGCAGTATCGATGCGTATAAGATCTTAGCCAAAGCGGAATACAACCTTGGCAATATGCGTATTGCGATTCAGCACATCGACAAAGCCTCCGAGCTAGCGCAAACCTATAAGCTTGATTACCTAAAAATAGATCTTCAGATCCTAAAAGTTCGCTTACTTTGGCTGAGTGATAGAAAATCAGCCAAAGCAAAATCAGAGCTCACTAACATTGAAACAAATCTAGAGTCGGTGAATAAAACCTTACGCTTAACGGAAGGCATTACCTATCGCTTGATCATGTTGAAAGCCGACATCGCCTCTTACGACAACAAGATCGATGAAGCCGAAAAGTTCTATCAAGAAGCCAAAACCTATCTCGATCAACGTTACTCTGAAAAAGTCACCATCGACTACCATATCTCCGTCGGCGAGTTTTATCTGACTCACAAAGAGTACAACCACGCGTTATCCGAGTTGTTGTATGGCTACTGGAAATCAGTAGAGGGCAATCTAAGTTCACGTTTGGCCAAGGTCAACCGCCTACTTGCGCAGCTTTTCTTTGAGCGCCAAGTGTTGGATAAAGCGTTAGAACACCTATCTCAAGCCGCTGATTTCTATGACAACTTTGAAAACTCGCCTGTCTTAGCACAAGTGCTTAAGAAAATGGGGGATGTGTACTTCTATCAAGGGAAATATAACCTTGCCTTGGTACACTTCTTCAACGTTCTTGATCACGAAAGCACTGACCGAGATATCCACCAAGTCATTGATATCCGACTAAGTCTATCGGCGACCTACTTACGCCTTTATAACTACCCTCTAGCAGAACAGTACCTAACCCGTGCCCTTGAGCTGCTGGAATATACCGACATTCCAAAGCTGGAAGGCCGTGCTGCACTGTTATCTGCAGGGTTAGCGTATCACCTACAAGAAAGCGAAGACGTGATAAAGCATGCGACACGTGCACTTGAGATCTCACGCCAGATAGAGAACATGCGCCTTTCACAACGCTCGTACTACTTACTTTCTTTGGGTTATGAACAGGCAGGTCGTCCACAGCAAGCATTGGCAAACCTCAAGCAATACAACAGCCTTGTCTCTCTAGAGCAGCAAAAACTCAACCGTGTTGGCGAAGACGCGTTCCGTCAACAGAAAGAATTTGCCGAACAAACCCTGCACTACGCAGGCCAAGCGCAAGAGCTAGAAAAGTACAAACTAGAGCATCGCAAGTTCCAGAAAATATCGTTCGCCCTATTCTTGTTCAGTATTATCTTGTTCTTCTTTGTGCTTCGCCGTGGCTACCTCATTCAAACCTTAGCCAAAGAAGTCGACTCACTACGAACAGACCTGTTTACGCACTCACGATCTAAGCTCCCGAACCTCAGAATGCTCAATGCCAAGCTGTCCAATTCGCTAGAACAAACCAGCCAGACCTTCGAACAGTGGCAACTTGGCGAATTGATTCATGAGCCACTCAACGACCGCTTACGCTTCGTGATGATTGATTTACCGTTCTTACGCAATATGTACACGCAGAACGGTTACAAAGCCGGTCTAGAACTGGAAGACGCTTTCGGTGAATTCCTAAAATCTAAGCTTGAAGGCCCAGCTCGTGTCTACCACTTCTCGGATGCGAACCTGCTTTATATCGAGCCAAACGCGGACCGTGATTTGTCGCCTGAGGACATGTTCAGAAAGATTCAGTCTTGGGTGAATGACTTCGAAACAGAGCGAAACATCAACCGAACGGTCCGTATGGGCATCGCTGACTACCCATTCTTGCCACGCGCTTACACCGCAATTAACGATCAAGAGCTGCTCGACGTATTGTTGATGTCGACCAATCTCGCCCGTGAGATCAGTCTCAAAGAGCGCAGTAGCCAATGGGTCTATCTAAAAGCTATCGATAATGCACCAGCAGCGAGCCTTGCAACTGGTAACATAAGAGAAGCGTGTAAACATGCGATTAATCAAGGGTTAATAAAAATACAATCCTCGTACCAGAATGAGGACAACATCAAAAAAATGCTAAAAGATGACTGATTTGCGAGCGGTTAAGAGCAGCAAGTCGTGACCTTATTTTTAGTTTTGTTATTATCGATGTAACGGAATTTCATCAAAATGATCGAGATCGGTCTACGCGGCGCTAATAAATACATCTATGGGCATTCTTGAAAAAGACATTCAGGCGCAACTCCACCAGCTGAAATCTCAGTTGGAGCAGGTCCGTTTGACGCAAAGAGACACCTCGTTCAAGTTTATTAGAGAACAGAAAGTTCTAAAGCGTATCGTCACGTCTTTAAGTGATGCATGTGTTGGTAGTAACAGCCATTTAGATGAAAACCTCATTGCCCTTAGGGAAGAGCTAGAAAAGCAAAAAGACATTAGCTCGATGATCCCAAAGCTGGCAGTATTAGAAAGGATGCTTAAGCAGAAAACGTTGGCTATGGATAAACAGAACGGATATCTGGACGATAGCATTAAGCACAGTGGGGAAACGCTGCAACGCATAACTGGCCTTCCAGCACAGCTAAAACGCGACCTACGAAACTTACTTAGCTTCTCCGAATGCAATGGCAGTCAGAAAGTTGACCATGCCATGAAACTACTCGGTATTTATGAGCGTGCCATTAAGATTATGGCGAACAACTCACGCACTCATTTTGCCGATGCTGCGCACTCTCCGGAACAAGAGCTCCTTTCCGACCTATCAAACGAACTACAACATCTGATCACTGAACTCGACTTCGAGGGTGAATCGGGTGATCTGCTTACCGATATTCGAGCGAAGCTGCTGCTTGGTGTTTCCACACAAAACCTACTTGAGCTAACACTTCAGATCCTCAAACTGGTTATTGAAGGCACCAACCTAGAACGTAAGAAGTCTGAACAATTCATCGATCAGCTTAATTCTTCTTTAGCGTCCAGCATCAAAACGGCAGACCAAAATGCCGACCAGAGCCAGAGCTACTTTGAGCACCGACAAGGTCTAAACTCTGAGTTAAATGAACTAGTCACTAGAAGCCAAAGCTCGGTAGATAAAGCGAAAGATATTGATAGTTTAAAGCTGTCGATTAATCCGCTACTCAGTGAAATCGCCTCTCTTTCGGAAAGGCTGAACCACGCAGAGCAAAAAGAACAAGCTCTGATAGAGAGAATGAGTTACGGAAAGACTCAGTTAGATTCACTCTATGAAGTGACGCAAGATTACCGTAAGCGCTTGGAAGATCAGGCTCAGCGTATGCTGCTTGATCCTCTAACCAAGGTTTACAATCGCACTGCCTTTACTGATCGCTTAGAGCTTGAGTATCGCCGCTGGATCCGCGCGCAACACTCGCTACGCGTAGTACTGCTCGACATCGACAACTTCAAAGCCATTAACGATAGCTTTGGTTATACCGCCGGCGATAAAGCGCTTAAGATCATCGCAAGAACCATCACCAAAGAAGCAGGCACGACCGATACTGTGGCGCGTTTTTCAGGTGAAGAATTTGTCTTACTATTGCCAGAGCAAACCGATGAATATTGTCACCAAGTGATTCAAAACATTCAAACTCAAGTAAGCCGCTTACCCTTTAAGTTCCGTGACCAACAAATCACGATTACTTTATGCGCGGCAAGTACTCAGTTTAAAGAGTCAGATACACCTGAAGAAGTGTTAGAGCGACTCAATACAACACTAAATAAAGCAAAACAACGCGGTAATAACCAACTTGTTTGGCACTAGGCCAGCCCTAGATTTAATTTATTTCATTTTTTCAAATACTTATCACATACCATTTCCCTCAATGTTTGCTAAGCTAATGATTAACATTCGCTTAACAAGCATTCTTGGCAAGCAACGCTGTCGTATCCGTTTCGTCTGGTTAACTCTCCCCCACCTTTAACCAAACACTTTCAACGTTTGCTTCTCACTCTCGAGCCAGAGGGTCACTTCAACGTCCTCTGCTCTTTTCAACAAGGAGGCACTATGATCACTCATATCAGCCCTGCCGGTAGCATGGATTTACTCTCTCAACTTGAGGTTGAGCGTCTTAAGAAAACCGCGTCTAGTGATCTATACCAACTGTATCGTAACTGTACGTTAGCGGTACTCAACTCAGGTAGCCACACCGACAACTCCAAAGAGCTACTCGACAAGTATCAATCGTTTGATGTTGAGGTAGTGCGACGTGAGCGTGGTATCAAACTCGAGCTGAGCAACCCACCAGAGCATGCCTTTGTCGATGGTGAGATCATCAAGGGTATCCAAGAACACCTATTTTCAGTGCTGCGTGACATTGTTTACGTCAACATGCACCTCGCAGATAACCAAAGGCTCAACCTGACTAATGCCACTCACATTACCAACCTCGTATTTGGTATTCTGAGGAATGCAGGCGCACTTACGCCGGGCATCGAGCCTAACCTGATCGTGTGTTGGGGTGGTCACTCAATTAATGCCACTGAATACCAGTACACTCGCGAAGTGGGTAATGAACTGGGCCTACGTGAGCTGAACATCTGTACCGGTTGTGGACCGGGTGCGATGGAAGGGCCAATGAAAGGCGCGGCTATTGGTCACGCTAAGCAACGTTATACTGATCATCGTTATCTTGGGCTTACCGAGCCTTCAATCATTGCGGCTGAGCCGCCAAACCCGATAGTGAACGAACTGGTGATCATGCCCGATATCGAGAAACGTCTTGAAGCGTTTGTTCGTATGGCACATGGCATCATAATCTTCCCTGGAGGCCCAGGAACCGCCGAAGAACTGCTGTACATCCTAGGTATCATGATGCACCCAAACAACGCAGACCAACCGATGCCTATCGTTCTAACTGGCTCTAAAGAGAGCGAGGCTTACTTCCGTTCAATTGATAAGTTCATTGGTGAAACATTGGGTGAAGAAGCGCAAAAGCACTATGAAATTGTCATTGATGATCCAGCACGTGCTGCGAAAATTATGAAGCAAGCAATGCCAGATGTACGCTCTCACCGTAAAGAAACAGGCGATGCTTACAGCTACAACTGGTCACTGCATATTGAGCCTGAGTTCCAACTCCCCTTCGACCCTACTCACGAATCTATGGCGGCACTCGATCTGCACATGGATCAGAAAACAGAGAGCCTTGCTGCGAATTTACGTAAAGCGTTCTCAGGTATTGTGGCAGGTAACGTCAAAGCAGAGGGTATTCTGGAGATTGAGAAGCATGGGCCATTCCTCATTGATGGCGACAAAGAGTTGATGACTAAGATGGATCAACTGCTAAATGATTTTGTTGAACAAGATCGAATGAAACTGCCGGGTGGTACCGACTACGTTCCTTGTTATAAAATTGCGCCAAGCAGCTGATGATAATATCTGACTGATAACAAAGCCGTAAGCATAAAGCTAAACAAGTCATGACGTTTACGTCACCAGCGTTTCAACTCACCAAGTGATACGTTACTATAAGGGGCTAGCAGCCCCTTATTTATTGCCTATTTAGTGGAAACTTATGTCTATCCATCTTGTTATTATCGATGCCTTGAACCTAATCCGACGCGTTCACTCAGTTCAGCCGGATCCAACCGATATAGCAAGAACCATCACTACCACGACTCGTACTCTTAATAAGATTCTTGCGGAGTCTAAACCAACTCACATCATCGCGGTATTCGATCACCACTTACAAGATCGGGGCTGGCGTGCAGAAGTCCTTCCTGCCTATAAACAAAACCGAAAGCCAATGCCTGAGCCATTACTGAAAGGCCTCGATGCTATCCAACAAGCTTGGTGGGAATTAGGTATTGATTCGCTGTTATCTGATGGCGATGAAGCTGATGACTTAGTAGCAACACTCGCAAAAAAAGTGGCTGACCATGGTGAAAAAGTTACGATAATCTCTACCGATAAAGGTTACTGCCAACTGTTATCACCTACACTACAGATCCGCGATTACTTCCAGCACCGCTGGTTAGATAAACCCTTTATCGAAGCTGAGTTTGGCGTTAAACCTGAACAACTGGCAGATTACTGGGGATTAACGGGCGTAAGCTCAAGCCAAGTACCGGGCATCCCAGGTATCGGGCCAAAAGCAGCCAAAGAGATATTGACCACTTACCCAGATATCGAAGCGGCCTATCAAGCAGAAGATCTGCCGAAAAAATATCGTAAGAAGTTCGACGAACACATCGAATCCGCTCGTGTATGTAAGCAAGTATCGGCACTCAAAACCGATATTGATTTAGGGTTCAACCTGCAAGATATTCGTTACGAAGCAAACGCTTAAGTCGCTGTGACTCGATAATATTGATACAAAAAATGCCCCTTAAAGGAGCATTTTTTATCACTGACACACTAACGTAAATATTAGTGCGGTGAGATGTTTGAAAGCGCCTGAATGTGGACCGTGATCTCTTCGCGATCGTGGTAAAGGTGCTTAGCCTGCATCTTGAACTTCACTTTGTTCTCAATAAGGAACACTTTTAGGTTCTCGATATCTTGCAGTACTTCATCGTAACGGCCTTTCATTGGCAGTTTAAGGTTGAATAATGCTTCTTTCGCCCAACCTTTGATGATCCACTCACCCATAAGGTGTGCAACACGAGCTGGTTTCTCAACCATGTCACAGATAATCCAAGTTACGTTCTTACGATCTGGTTCAAACTTAAAGCCATCTACCATGTGGTGCTTAATTTGACCCGTTTCCATTAGGCTGTCTGCCATCATGCCGTTATCAACACAGTGAACGAACATCGAACGCTTAACCAATTGGTAAGTCCAACCACCTGGACACGCACCTAAGTCAACACCCCACATACCTGGAGCCAAACGCTCGTCCCACTCATCACGAGGGATGAATACGTGGAATGCTTCTTCTAGCTTCAATGTAGAACGGCTTGGCGCATCTGATGGGAACTTCAGACGAGGGATACCCATAAAGAACTGGGAGTTGTTCGTTGGGTAAGAGTAACCAACAAAACAGTGGCCCGGAGCGATGAAGCATAAATGAAGCACAGGCTTCTTAGCGTTATCTTTCGCTGTCATCAGGCCTTTACCACGCATCGCTTGACGCATCGGCACGGTAAATTTACGGCAGAACTTCAAAAGCTCTTTTGCTTCGTTAGTATCTGGCGTTTCAATACGGATATCACCACAACGAGGGAAACCTTCTTTCTCAGAAAGCGCCTCAAGAATTGGAGAAATACGATCATCAGTCGGCAGATCTTTGATTTCAACCGCTACCGCGATCATTTGACGAGCAAAGATCAACGATTGGAAGTCGATCTCTTTTACCAGTTTATCGGCTTCGCCTGCTTGATAACATTCAAACAATACAAAGCCTGTATTGTTCTTTAAGCGAGGAAAACCAAACACTTCCAGTTGTGTTGCCTTGTCTTGAATTTCGCCAGCACATTCTTTTTCAAAACCAGAGCGACAATAAAGTAGTACGTGTTTCACTGAGTTACCTCTTTTATATTCAAAGCAGCGAAGGAGAAGACTCCCCAACCAATGATAAATAGTAGACCACCAAACGGTGTTATAGGGCCAAACCATTTTATTCCTGTCAGTGCTAAGCCATAAAGGCTGCCACTAAAACAAAGGATGCCGATGATAAAGCAAATTGCCGCAATGAAAAAATATTTTTGTGATTTAGCACCAAGTTTCATCTGTAGCAGAGCACCACACGCCAATATTGCTAGTGTATGGATAAACTGGTACTGAACACCTGTCTCAAACACGCCTAGCAGATACTCTGGCAAGACAGCTTTTAACCCGTGAGCGGCGAAGGCACCTAGCATTACGGCTATTGCGCCAGAGATACCTGCAAAAGTGAGTAAATACTTACTTCTCATTAAGCACCTCTTTGATAAACGCCGATAGTTTCTCAACGGTTAACGCTATGTTCTGCTGTTCGGTGTAGCCAGAGCTCTTACGAGGCTTAAAGCTGTGGTCGCCATCGGGAATAAATTCAACACGAATAGAATCAGACAGATCAAAATCAGCAAACTCTTCACGCTTACCAAAGGTATCGCGCTCACCTTGTAAAATGAGGCATGGCTTTGCTAACTCAGCCAGATGCTCACCTTTGTATTTCTCGGGTTTACCTGGTGGGTGGAAAGGAAAGCCTAAACAGGCCATTGCAGCCACCTTATCAAGTTCAGACAAATGGCTCGCCATACGCCCTCCCATCGACTTACCACCAATCACAAGCTTATCGGCATCAACCTGCTCAATAATCTCTTGATAGGCTTCAAGTAGCTTAGGCGCTCTGTCAGGTGGACGACGCTTACCATCTTCAGCACGTTTAATCATGTAAGGGAAGTTGAAACGAATCACTCGTATCCCTTTAAAGGCTAACCCTTTGGCTACCGACTGCATGAACTCATGCTCCATGCCTGCGCCAGCACCATGGGCAAAGATAAAGGTGATGGGATTGTCTTCACCATCAATGATGACGTTATTCATCGAGTAAGTCCTCTTGTTCACTTTGCGCTTTCGCTAGCATCCAGTCGCGGAAGGTAGCAATACGACCCATGTCGGCTTGTTTCTCATGACAAACCACATAGAAGGCGTTCTTACTCACCAACACTTCATCAAAAGGCGCAATCAAACGACCCGCTTCGATTTCAGGCTGCGCCAACACGTTGTTACCCAGAGCAATGCCCTGGCCGTGAGCCGCTGCCTGCAGCACCATGGTTGAGTGACTGAAGATAGGGCCGTGATTAACGTTTACCCCATCGATGCCATTTTGCTTAGCGAACTGTTTCCAATCCTTTCGAGAAGTATCATGCAATAGCGTATGACATGCTAAATCACTGAGAGATTCTAATGGTTTTACTCCTAGCAGCACGGAAGGTGAGCAAAGAGGGATCAAGTATTCTTGGTAAAGCTTATCGGCTCTAAGCCCCGACCAATTACCTCGGCCATAATAGATAGCGACGTCTACATCATCGGTTAGCGAGCCTTCATCCATATCAACGGCTTTGATTCTTACATCAATATCAGGCTCTTGCTGATTAAAGTCAGCGAGCCTTGGTACCAACCATTGAATAGCAAAACTCGGCGGTAAACTGATGGTCAATGCGCCCTTCTCACTTCGCTCCAGCACTTTGTCTGTCGCTTCTGCTAGTGATGTGAAAATATCTTTGATATCTAAGAAGTAGCTTTGACCTTCTTCAGTTAGCAGCAAAGAGCGGTTTCTTCGGCGAAACAGCTTCAAAGATAAGAATTCTTCAAGCGCTTTGATCTGATGACTGACTGCCGCTTGAGTAACAAACAACTCTTCTGCAGCACGCGTAAAACTCAAGTGTCGAGCTGCAGCTTCAAACACTCTTAGCGAGTTTAATGGGGGTAATCGACGAGACATAGTTACTCTCTAAATAAGCATTAGTTTTTTTTATCTGAAACATTATAATTTGTCCATTGCCTAGCAGCCAGAGAAATTCTATATTTCATCCCGCAGCAGCTAGCCTGAACGGCTTGATTCTCTCTAGAATCAATTGGCTTAGCTCCTGCGATGTTGTGTTTGCAAACTCGTTCTTTTCGAGTTGGGTAGAGTTCTACCAAATGTTTTGTTGCAGTTTATACTGAAACGAGGCATGTACTTCCTGTATTTATTTTGACCTGTCTGTCAAATTTGTTTACACCGCCTTATGGGCGGTGTTTTTTTATGTGCAAAGAAATGTAACAACAAGTTTATCAATAGCTGTGCTAATTAATCTTTATTATTTTTCATCGCCAATCACAGAATCAGACACCCACTCAAATAATCAACTGAACACATACAAATAGCACCATTGAGTTGCACTAAAAAGTAACAGAATACTTCAAGATACTCACACTTCTTCGGTACTTATAAACCCGTTTAGAACACACTCTTTCTATCAATCAAAAATTTCAAAGCTGAGCATGACGATAGCACGCCCAAACTCACGCCTCTGTCTGACTACTGTAAATCATTCACAATAGAAAATAAAAAAGCCGCTTACTTTTCAGTAAACGGCTTTGCAAAATGATTAACGCTTGGTCAACACACCACTATGGGCGGTAAACCTTAACGTTATGGAAGCCTTGCTCTTGTAGGTAAAGTGCCTGTAGACGGCTCATTACACCACGGTCACAGTACAGCAAGTACTCTTTCGCTTGGTCTAGGTCGCCAAACTGAGTCGAAAGCTTGAAGAATGGGATGTGTTTAATTTCAACACCCTCGATCTCTAATGGGCTTTCGTCTTCTTCTTCTGGGCTACGGATATCAAGAACGATAGCGTGCTCAGCAACAGCTTGAACTTGTTCAACTTCAGGCGCTTGCTCTTGGCTCTCTTTCTCGATGTCACGGATATCCATAACACGAGCGTTCTCGATCACTTGATCCAGCACTTCAAAGTTAAACTTAGCTTCTTCTGCTTCCAGTTTGCCTTTCTTCGCTTTCACTGTTGGCTTCTTAGAGATAACACCACAGTACTCAGGCATTACTTTAGCGAAGTCTTCAGTACCGATGATACGAGAAAGGTCAATGATGTCTTCTTTATCCCAGTTGATAAGCGGACGAAGAATCAAAGTATCTGTCACGTTGTCGATGTGGCGAAGGTTAGTTAGCGTTTGGCTAGAAACCTGACCAAGTGCTTCACCCGTTACTAGAGCTTCAATACCGAAGCGCTCTGCAACCATACCACCAGCACGCATGAACATACGCTTAAGAACAACGCCCATTTGGCCGTCTTCTACGTTCTCAAGAATTTCAGCAACCACTGGTTCAAAGTCTACAGAAATGAACTTCACCTTTGCAGATGAGCCGTATTTATTCCATAGGTAGTGAGCCACTTGCTTAACGCCAATCTCGTGCGCTGGGCCACCAAGGTTAAAGAAACAGTAGTGAACCTTAGAGCCACGTTTGATGTGCAGGTAGCTTGAAACACCAGAATCAAAGCCGCCAGAGATCAAGCTTAGTAGATCTTCTTGGGTACCAAGAGGGAAACCACCTAGGCCTTTGTGACGAGCTAGAACTTGGTTTAACTTATCGTTAGCCACTTCAACTTTAACGGTTACCTCAGGGTTCTTAAGTCGAACTTTAGCTGACTCAACTGCTTGGTTTAGGCCGCCGCCTACGTAGCGTTCAAGTTCAATAGAGGTAAAGTCATGCTTACCACGACGCTTAGCTCGAACAGAGAAAGTCTTGCCTTCAATGTCAGCACGGCTGCGTTCTAGTACTTGCTCGTAAATATCGTGCAAGTCTTTAAACTCAGACTGTTGAACTTCAAGAGAGTGGTGAATACCTGGAGTGTGAGTCAGAGCCTCTAACACTTCTGCGTAGTACTGGTCACTCTCAGACGTCACTTCGATATGATCGCGACGGTTGAATACCGCAACACTTTCACAGCGACGTTGAATAACGTTACGAATGTTGCACTCTAGAATCCTTGTGAAGCGCTTACGCACCGATTCACTTTTTACAAAAATTTCCGGATGGGGCTTAACAATAAATTTCATAGTACTTTCACAACATTAATGTTCAAAATTTTGAAAACGCTCATCGCCAAGTAAATTAGAGAATTTACACAGCACTTGAAGCAAGAATAGATCATATCTAAATCTAAGGGCGCGAATTATACATGAGAAAGTGAAGCAAGGAAAAGAGTGCTTGCTGTAACACCATCATTAAACCGCTTGTTATTAACAGTAGCAGGTTTCGAAACGACATAAATGCCGCAGAGAGAACCATTGAAGACCAGCAAACAAAAAGCCCAACCTCATTATAAGGTTGGGCTTTCGATGCTATCTGCATGCTACCGTGTGTACACGTATCGGCTATTCATTAATAACAGGCACTTCGTCACTGTAAAGCGGCTCGCCCTGCATGATGCTGATTTCAACGCGGCGGTTGAGGCTACGTTGCCATTCAGTATCGTTCGACTCGACTGGCTCGGTATCCGCCATGCCGCGTACTCTCAAGCGTTGATGAGAGAAACCACGCACCTTTTCCATCTCTTGAGCAACAGACACTGCTCGCTGTGATGACAAGTCCCAATTAGATCGATAAAGCTCGGAATCAAGACGTTGATTATCGGTGTGCCCTGAGATTCGAACGATACCCGGAACATCTTTCACCAACTCAGCAACCTGTCTCACCAAAGGTCGGAACTTAGGCTGTAGGAAAGCAGAACCCGATGGGAATGCACCCTTCTCACGAATTCGAATCACAATCTGCTGGCCAAGGTTTTCAACTTCAATCGCGCCTTGGTCTATCTCTCGCTCCAACGCCTTCTTGATGCTTTCCATCAAGGTTTCCATCTCTTGCGATTGAGCTTCAGCTTGTTGTTGCTGTTGGTCTGACTCAGAGTTTTGATTGTCGTGAGTCGAAACCTCTGGCGACTTGCCTCCGGTCATCTTGCCTTGATCACGCATGGTACCGCCAGCACGCTCAGATTCACCTTCATGAAACTCAAGCGTTTGCTGCGTAATATCAATCGTCTGCTGCATGATCACATCAATCGGTGTCGGCTCTGGACGACCAGGTCGAAACTCTTGTGCAATGATGCTGGTGCCTTTAGGAATGTCTTTCACTTCCAAGCGGTTTTGTACACCAAACGCAAATTTCATCGAGCCAGCGATCTGTTTGAACTTCAGTACGTCCATCTCAGAGAATGAGAGCAGCAGTACGAAGAAACACATCAGCAGTGACATCAAGTCAGCAAATGTCCCCATCCATTGAGGCAATCCCGGAGGAGGACATTTACATGGATTTTCTTCATCCATCTTCAACTCCTCTTACGCAGGTTCACCATCAATCGTACGCTTACCTTCGTTTAGGTAGCTCTTCAGGTAACCATCGATTACTCGTGGGTTCTGACCATCTTGAATCGCGAGTACGCCATCCATAACCAAACGACGGTTGAGTGTCTCTTGGTCACGACGCAGCGCAAGCTTGTCGGCAATTGGGAAGAACACCATGTTCGAAAGAATCGCACCATATAGGGTGGTTAAAAGTGCCACCGCCATCGCAGGGCCGATCGCTTTTGGATCATCCATGTTAGAAAGCATGGCAACCAAGCCAACCAAGGTACCAATCATACCCATCGCGGGTGCTACATCACCAAATGCAGAGAACACCTTCGCGCCCTGCTCATGACGCTCTGTGGTTAATGCGATGTCTTTTTGCAGTGCAGCACGAACTACATCTCCATCATGGCCATCCACCAAAAGATCGATGCCCTTTTGCATGAAACTGTTGTTAATTTCCATCTCTTCCAGTGCTAAAAAACCACCTTTACGAGCCGCATCAGCCATCTCTACAACTTTCGCAATAAGATCTTCAGGCTCATCCGCTTTAAACATAAAAGCTTTGCCTGCGATTTTAGTCGCACCAAAGAACTGTCCCATGGTGAACTTCATTAGAACAACAAAGGTTGAGCCCCCAACTACGATCAAAATGGATGTCGTGTCATAGAACATCCCGAGGCTTCCACCTAGGATCATTGCCATAATTACAAAGGCAAATCCACCAATCAAACCTATTAGGGTTGCTAAATCCACTGAGCACTCCTCATGCTTTTTTGTAGCTCTATGTCGACGATAATCTTTGTATCGGCAAGACTATAAGATCTTTTAGTAAATTCTTGGCCTAAGTATCACACTTTTCGTTTTTGAATCCCAACTATTGGCTTACTTTGCTCTTATACGTAGCGCATAAACTCGATAAAGCTAAGGTTATTCAAGCAAAGTGCGTTCAAGCCCCTTAAAAACGAACTTTCTAGCAAAATTTCTTGGTTACATTTGACCATCTCAGCGGCCTAGGGTAACGTTCGTTCATCTTTCCAAACGCAGATTTATTATGGCTACTAAGAAACCTGAAAATATGAGCTTTGAAGCAGCAATCGAAGAGCTTGATGGCTTGGTTGATCAACTAGAAAATGGTGATCTAGCTTTAGATGATGCGCTGAAAAAGTTCGAACGAGGCATCTCCCTCGCTCGTGCCGGTCAAAGCAAACTAAACGATGCTGAACAGCGTGTTAGCATCCTACTGCAAAATGATGAAAACGCAGAACTTAGTGACTTTAACCCACAACCAGAATAACGAATTGTATGAGATCCCCTATGATCGAGACTTTATTGTCTTATCAGGCACGTAATAACGAGCAACTGAACCTTTGGCTTGATCGCCTGCCACACCAAAATCAGAACCTGATCAACGCAATGCGTTATGGGTTACTTTTAGGCGGCAAGCGCGCGCGTCCATTTCTTGTCTATATTACAGGGGAGATGCTCGGTTGCACCGCTGAAGAACTCGACACTCCAGCTTCTGCAGTCGAATGTATTCATGCCTACTCTCTGATTCACGACGACCTGCCAGCAATGGACGACGACGAACTGCGTCGTGGCCATCAGACCTGTCACATCAAATTCGATGAAGCGACCGCCATTTTAACGGGCGATGCCCTACAAACTCTGGCATTTACTATACTTGCGGAAGGTACATTAAGTGCTGACGGTGAAAGCAATCGCGTTCGAATGATTCAACGCCTAGCCGAAGCCTCTGGTGCACAAGGTATGTGCATTGGACAAGCACTTGATATTGAAGCTGAAAACCGCTCTGTCACGCTAGAAGAGTTAGAAGAAGTTCACCGCAATAAAACGGGCGCGCTAATGAAATGTGCGATTCGTTTAGGTGCTCTCGCTGCTGGTGAAAAAGCGTTTGAAGTGATGCCTCAATTAGACAAGTACGCCGACGCCATTGGATTAGCATTCCAGGTTCAAGATGATATTTTAGATATCACTGGCGATACTGAAACTTTGGGTAAGCCACAGGGTTCTGACCAAGAATTGAACAAAAGCACCTACCCTTCTTTGCTAGGTTTAGAGGGCGCTCAAGAAAAAGCGCAAACTCTGCTACAGGAAGCGCTTCAAGCTTTGGCTGCAATCCCATACAATACCCAGTTACTCGAAGAGTTCGCCCGATACGTCATCGAGCGCAAGAACTAAGACAATAAGCGCGCATTACCTATGACTCTTGATATATCAAAGTACCCAACTCTTGCTTTGGCTGATAAGCCAGAGGATTTGCGTCTACTTCCAAAAGAGACGCTGACACAGCTTTGTGATGAATTACGTACCTATCTTCTTAACTCAGTGAGCCAGTCAAGTGGTCACTTAGCGTCAGGCTTAGGTACAGTAGAGCTGACAGTTGCTCTGCACTATGTGTACAACACGCCTTTTGACCAGTTGGTTTGGGATGTTGGTCACCAAGCATACCCGCACAAAATTCTTACAGGTCGTCGCGACCGCTTGTCGACTATCCGTCAAAAAGATGGACTGCACCCATTCCCATGGCGTCAAGAGAGCGAATACGACACCCTTTCTGTTGGTCACTCTTCAACATCGATCAGTGCTGCACTTGGTATGGCTATCAGTTCGAAGAAAGAAGGCAAGAACCGTAAAGTCGTGAGTGTGATTGGTGATGGCGCGATTACTGCGGGTATGGCATTTGAAGCCATGAACCACGCGGGCGATATTCACAATGACATGCTGGTTATCCTGAACGATAACGAGATGTCGATCTCTGAAAACGTAGGTGCGCTAAACAACCACCTCGCTCAAGTTCTTTCTGGCAGTCTTTACACGTCAATTCGTGAGGGCGGCAAGAAAGTGCTATCAGGCGTTCCGCCGATTAAAGAGCTGGTTCGTCGTACAGAAGAACATCTAAAAGGTATGGTTGTCCCTGGCACCATGTTCGAAGAGTTAGGCTTTAACTACATTGGCCCAATTGATGGTCACGATGTCAATGAGCTGATTAAAACGCTTAAGAACATGAGAGACCTTAAAGGCCCTCAGTTCCTGCATATCATGACTAAGAAAGGCAAAGGCTACGAGCCAGCTGAGAAAGATCCAATCGGTTACCACGGCGTACCGAAATTCGATCCAGCACACTCAAGTCTGCCTAAGAGCACCAGCTCTAAACCAACTTTCTCTAAGATTTTTGGTGACTTCCTGTGTGATATGGCGGCGCAAGATCCTAAGCTAATGGCGATCACGCCTGCAATGCGTGAAGGTTCTGGCATGGTGCGTTTCTCGAAAGAGTACCCAGAACAATACTTCGACGTAGCAATTGCTGAGCAGCATGCTGTGACCCTAGCAACGGGTATGGCGATTGCGGGTGATAAGCCGATTGTCGCTATCTACTCGACGTTCCTACAACGTGGCTACGATCAACTGATCCACGATGTGGCTATCATGGACTTACCGGTCATGTTCGCTATTGACCGTGCAGGTCTTGTCGGTGCTGATGGTCAAACACACCAAGGTGCGTTCGACTTAAGCTTTATGCGTTGTATTCCAAACATGGTGATCATGGCGCCAAGCGACGAAAACGAATGTCGCCAAATGCTTTACACTGGCCACCAGCATACAGGTCCAAGTGCCGTTCGTTACCCTCGCGGTAATGGTATGGGTACTGAGATACAAAATAAATTTACCGCGCTTGAGATTGGTAAAGGTCGTATCGTTCGCGAAAGCGAAAAAACAAAAGATGGCTCGAAAGTCGCTATCTTAAGCTTTGGTACTTTCCTTGAGAGTGCACTTCAAGCCGCTGACGTCATCGATGCGACAGTTGCAGATATGCGCTTTGTGAAACCACTCGATGAAGCTCTGATCAAACAACTTGCTGCTGACCACGATGTACTGGTAACTATCGAAGAAAACGCGATTGCAGGTGGTGCGGGCGCAGGTGTGATTGAGTTCTTGATGCAAGAGAAACTGCTGATGCCAGTATTGAACCTTGGCCTACCAGACAAGTTCATTGCTCAAGGTACGCAAGGCGAACTGCATGAAGAGCTTGGTTTGGACGCGAAAGGCATTGAGAAGTCTATCACTGACTATCTCGCCAAGTAGCTTTAATACGTAAGCTCGTAAGCTCCGCAAACAAAAAAGGTTGGCCCTAGGGTCAACCTTTTTAGTATCTGCTAATTAGTTTGGTGTATCGCCAACTAAACCTTAGCCCTTCAGTTAACTCACACTAACCAACCTGCGAAATGTGCCACGGCATACAACGAAATAGCCGCCATAATACCCGCTACAATATCGTCAATCATGATACCCAAGCCGCCGTGAATTCGCGCATCTAGCCAACCAATCGGCCAAGGTTTTACCATGTCAAAGAAGCGGAAAAGCACAAAACCAGTCAGAAGCCATTTCCAGTCATCGGCAGGGATATTCAGCATAGGCACTAAGCTCATGGTGATCCAAAAGCCCGCAAACTCATCCCAAACGATAGAACCGTGGTCATGCACGCCCATATCATCAGACGTTACTTGGCAGATCTTAATACCAATAATGCAGCTTACCACCACCACGGCAACGTAAGCAGGAAACGGTAGCTGAACCAACAATAGGTACAACGGAATTGACGCAAGCGTGCCCATTGTGCCGGGAATAATAGGCGATAAGCCACTGCCAAAACCCGTTGCTAAGAAATGCCAAGGATTTTTAAGAGAAATAAGAGAAAGTGGGTTTGTCATCAATTAACCTTAAAGTGATCGTAACCAGTTAAGTTCCAGCTTAGTGGTTCACCATTATTGTGTAATTCAAAATATTCTACAGGTCTTATCTGGCCAATGCAGGTGACTTTTGTACCAGTGTGTGACAAAGCACTTTCCAGCGACCCTTTATTCTCTTCTGGTACAGTAAAGCACAGTTCGTACTCTTCACCACTCGTTAGCGCATACTGCTGAGCTGAAGTGATATCAGGAGCGAACTGACGTAACTCTGGAGAGATAGGCAGCGTGCTTACATCAATACTCGCGCCAACTTGAGAACGCTTAAGGATATGTTTTAAATCAGCAATAACGCCATCAGAGATATCAATCGCAGATGAAGCAAGGTTCACTAGAGCCTGACCCGCTAACACTCGTGGGGCGCTCACATAATGTCTTTCTTCAAGCTCAGCAGCATAGGGCTTCGCTCTGTTCTGCTCAGGGTTAAGTAACACTTCTAAGCCAGCTTTGCTGTCACCTAGATTACCTGTTACGTAAATCCAGTCGCCCACTTTCGCGCCATCTCTGCGCAGCGCTCGTCCTTCAGGAACAAAGCCCTGTACCGTCAGTGTCAGGCTTAGTGGACCTTTGGTTGTGTCGCCACCAATTAACTGAATACCAAAGTAGTCTGCGAGTTTAAAAAAGGAGTCACAGAAGGGAGTAAGCCATGCTTCATCGATTTCAGGCATGGTTAAAGCAAAAGACACCCAAGCAGGCGTCGCGCCCATTGCAGCAAGGTCACTGATATTGGAAGCCAACGCTTTGTGTGCCACCCAAGCCGGATTCGCCTCAGCTAAGAAATGGGTACCAGCCACTAAGGTGTCCGTGCTGATCGCTATCTCAACATTGCCCGGCGCTTTGACCAAAGCACAATCATCGCCAGCAGCTAGAAGAACGTCTTTACGTTGTGGTTGTCGATTTACAAAATATTTTTCAATCAGGTTAAATTCGCCAGACATCACATGCCCTATCTTTAGTCTCATAAAAATCGCCGTAATCATGGATATTACAGAAATTTAGTTACAAAAAAGGCCAGCATAAAGCTGACCTTTAGATTCAATATACGAACGTCTTATTTCTTACGAACGTGCGGTGCAGCTTTATCAAGCACACCGTTAACAAACTTATGGCTGTCTTCTGCTGCAAATACTTTTGCAAGCTCGATAGCTTCGTTGATAACCACTTTGTATGGTACATCTTCGCGACGAGTCATCTCGTACATAGCTAAACGTAGAAGCGCTAGCTCCATCAGATCCAGATCTTGCATAGGGCGAGATACGAATGGACGAAGCTTGCTATCAAGTTCCATGTGGCTAAGAGCAACACCAGTTAGTAGGTCGCGGAAGTATGCAACGTCTGTTTCTGGCATAGCAAGAGCAGGCTCTGCAGCATGATGCTCTTCTTCATCATACTTACCACCAGATAAGAACTGTTCTTCAACGGTAGCAATATTTTCTTTAGTAATTTGCCAAGAATAAATTGCTTGTAGAGCAAATTGACGTGCGTTACGACGTGCGGCTGGTTTCACACTGGCCCCCATTAGGAATCGATTTCAGAAAGAACGTTGATCATCTCAAGTGCGCTAAGTGCTGCTTCTGCACCCTTATTACCAGCCTTGGTTCCTGCGCGTTCAATAGCTTGATCGATCGTATCAACAGTAAGAACACCAAACGCTACTGGAAGAGAATATTCCAGAGACACTTGTGCCAAACCTTTATTACATTCACTACAAACATAGTCAAAGTGAGGTGTACCGCCACGAATTACTGTACCAAGAGATACAATCGCATCGAACTTACCTGTTTTTGCAACGCGCTGCGCTACAAGTGGAAGTTCTACTGCACCAGGGCAACGAACAACAGTGATGTTGTCTTCGCTTACTTGTCCATGACGCTTTAAAGTATCGATTGCACCAGAAAGTAAACTTTCGTTAATAAAACTGTTGAAACGAGCAATAACGATAGCAATTTTTGCATTTGGCGCTGGGAAGCCACCCTCGATCACTTTCATAAGCCTTCCTTTAACTATTTTCATCAAGTGAGAATCGCCGGATTCTAGCACAAAACTGTGAGCAATATCTAATGGTAATTTAGAAGAACAGACACCGGCAATGTAAAGATGATAATGCAGCGCTGATCCCAAGCATATAGGAACAGCGAGTAACCAAGTTTGTGTGTTGAACACGTTTTGAGTCGGACTTGGCTACTTTGCTCTTTTGGCAAGATTTATCACCAAAAGAGCCACTGAAATCATCGGTAAATTATGTTGCTACAAACGGAGAAACGTCTGCTTGCTAACGCATGGTTTATTCGCAAACGTACTCAACAACGTTAAGGCCAAAACCACCCAATGCGTGGTAACGCTTAGTGCTTGAAGAAAGCAGACGCATATCGTGCACACCTAGATCTTGAAGAATCTGAGAACCGACACCAACACGACGCGAGGTACCCTGCTTCTTCGCCATAGTTGGCTGCTCGTTCTTGTCTTGCGCTTCGAATGTCTTCACTTTGTGAATCAAAGAATCAGACGACTCTTCGTTGCCAAGAATAACCAACACACCGCCTTCGTCGCCAATGCGCTTCATCGCTTTATCTAGCGACCAGCTACGCTCCGTACCACGGTCTGAATGAAGCAGATCGGTGAACGTGTCATGCAGATGAACACGTACCAAAGGAGCACCTTCAGATAGGTCACCTTTTTGCATCGCGTAGTGGATCTGGTTATCAATTGTATCGCGGTAAGTCACAAGCTCGAAATCACCAAACTCAGTTGGCAAATGACATTGGGCAACGCGCTCAATCGTTGTTTCTGTGTTGTTGCGGTATTCGATCAAGTCAGCAATTGTGCCTAGCTTGATGTCGTGTTTTTCAGCAAACACTTCAAGGTCAGGGCGACGAGCCATAGTACCGTCGTCGTTAAGGATCTCAACGATAACCGATGCTGGCTCGCAGCCTGCAAGACGTGCTAAATCACAACCTGCTTCTGTGTGTCCTGCGCGAGTCAGAACACCGCCATCTTGCGCTGTCAGTGGGAAAATATGACCAGGTTGAACAAGATCAGCCGCTTTCGCATCTTTCGCCACTGCCGCTTGAACCGTCACTGCACGGTCTGATGCAGAGATACCCGTTGTTACGCCCTCTGCCGCTTCAATCGAAACAGTAAAGTTAGTGGTGTACTGTGCGTTGTTATCTTGAACCATAGGCGCTAGACCCATGCGGTTTGAACGCTCTTTGGTTAGCGTCAGACAAATTAAACCACGGCCGTACATCGCCATGAAGTTAATCGCTTCTGGCGTCACATGTTCTGCTGCCATGATCAGATCGCCTTCATTTTCGCGATCTTCATCATCCATCAGGATAACCATTTTTCCTAGGCGAATGTCTTCAATAATTTCTTGAGGAGTACTAATTGGCATTGTTCTATATCCTTTGAAATGGTTCTGCTTCCTAGAACCGACACTATTTAAACCTGATGATATTGCTTCGCTTTACAAAGTCTCGCTTAACGCACTTTGTATCAACGGTTAGGCAAAACCATTCTGCTGTAAGAATTCCATCGTTAATCGAGATTCAGGCTCAGATTCTTGTTGCTGACCTTGCAGTAAACGCTCCATGTAACGTGCTAATACATCAACTTCTAGATTCACTTTACGACCGACATTGAATTGGTCGATGGTGGTTTCTGAAGAAGTATGAGGAACGATAGTCAGCTTGAATGCGTTCTTACGTAAATCGTTCACAGTCAGGCTAATGCCATCAACTGTTACTGAGCCTTTTTGAGCCACGTATTTTGAGATTTCTGCTGGCATTTCTACCCAGAATTCAATCGCACGGCCAACTTGGTTACGTTCAACAATCTCACCCACGCCATCAACGTGACCAGACACTATATGTCCACCGAAACGCGTGGTTGGTAACATTGCTTTCTCAAGGTTAACTTTATCGCCCGCTTGGTAATCGACAAAACCCGTTTTTTTCAGGGTCTCAAGCGAAAGATCTGCACTGTAGCTGTGGTCGTTATATTCAACAACTGTCAAACACACACCATTGGTAGCGATACTGTCGCCTAACTTAACGTCAGCCATATCAAGCTTACCAACATTAACCGTTACGGTGATGTCTTCTCCGCGGGGAGTGATTGCACTCAATGTACCTACGGCTTCTACAATTCCTGTAAACATTTTAAAACTCTTTTTGTTGTCAACGACACGTATGCAGTTGGAGTAACTATTTCCACTGTGGTTTCGTTACTATCTGTTTCGAAATACGGGTTTCGCAACGATGCGAATATCCACACCAACCTGTCGAACATCTTTAATTTCTAGGTCAATAACGTCAGACATTGAAGTGAGCCCTAATGCACCCATCAAACCTCGTCCGTCACTGCCCATAAGTTTAGGTGCTAAATAAAGGATTAGCTCATCCACCAGCTGCTCTTCAATCAAGCTTTTTGCCAATGTTGCGCCCGCTTCGACCCAAATATGGTCGATATGATTGGCAGGTAATTGACGCATCAGATCGTGCAAATCGAGCTGACCTGCATCTGTGGTTGCGACTTCAATATCAGCAGATGCTTCGGCAACTCTCAACACCGATGTTGGAGTCTGGAATAACTTGAGTTCAGGACGCAGTTGGTTTTGACGATCAAGAATCACGCGAATCGGCTGACGCAGCTCGTCTTCAGCGTAATGACCTTTGATACTGCTTGGCAACTCTGCCCAACGAACATTCAACGACGCGTTGTCTTCAATCACCGTCTGGCTAGTTGACAACACAGCGCCTGATTTTGCTCGGTAGTTCTGAACATCACGACGTGCTTCTGGCGATGTGATCCACTGGCTTTGGCCATTTTCCAATGCCGTTTGCCCATCAAGGCTAGCGGCCATCTTTAACTGAACGAATGGCATGCCAGTTTGCATACGCTTGATAAATGCAGGGTTCAAGTCGAGAGCGTCTTGCTCTAGCAAACCGATTTCAACCTCAATACCCGCATCGCGTAGCATTTTGATACCACGACCTGCGACTTTTGGGTTTGGGTCCTGCATGGCACAAATCACTTTGGCTACTTGAGCCTTAATCAAACCTTCAGCACAAGGCGGCGTTCGACCGTAATGAGAACAAGGCTCTAGCGTGACATAAGCCGTCGCACCTTTTGCTTTGTCGCCTGCCATTCGCATGGCATGTACTTCAGCATGAGGTTCGCCCGCTTTGGCATGAAAACCTTCACCAACGATCTGACCGTCGGTTTGTACAATGACACAACCCACATTAGGGTTTGGCGCAGTAGTGTAAATGCCGCGTTTTGCTAACTGAATAGCACGCGACATCATTTGAAAATCTAGGGGAGTAAAGTTTGACATGATTGAGGAGTTAATCCTCTAATTTAGCGATTTCTTCGCCAAACTCTCGGATGTCTTCAAAGCTGCGGTAAACAGAGGCAAAACGAATGTACGCCACTTTATCCAATTCTTTCAATTGGCCCATCACAAGATTACCAATCATCTCGCTTGGTACTTCACGCTCACCAGTTGCACGGAGTTGTGACTTAATCGTACTGATCGCAAGTTCAATCGCGTCAGCACTCACTGGGCGTTTTTCTAGGGCGCGCTGTACACCACCCACCATTTTATCTTCATTAAATGGTTCGCGGTTTCCATTCGACTTTATGACTTTAGGCATCACAAGTTCTGCCGATTCGAACGTAGTAAAACGTTCACTACATGCAAGGCATTGACGGCGACGACGTACCTGATGGCCATCGGCTACCAGTCTTGAATCGATTACTTTAGTGTCGTTCTCTGAACAAAAAGGACAATGCATATCACCTCCAAATAATTGAATATCAGTGTAACGGAATTGCCAAACGTTAGGAAAGAAAAAGGGCCAATTAAGGCCCTTTTGTGTGGTGATTCATTGATTATTGCTACTCGATCGCCATTTCAAAAATGAGCTGAGGAGTAAAATTAACGACCAGCGTTAACCGCGGACCAAATAGTTCGCTTTACCTACCCATTTGTAGCTTGTCAGCTCTTCTAAACCCATTGGGCCGCGAGCATGCAATTTCTGAGTAGACACGGCGACTTCAGCGCCTAAACCAAACTGTGCGCCATCAGTGAAACGTGTTGATGCATTCACATAAACCGCTGCAGAACCAACAGAGTTAATGAAACGCTCTGAGCTCTCTAGGCTGTTAGTCATGATCGCGTCTGAGTGACTCGCGTTGTGTACACGCATGTGGTCAATCGCTTCTGTCACATCCGCTACCACTTTCACGCCGAGCGTGTAGCTTAGCCATTCAGTGTCAAAGTCGCCCTCAACCGCATCACGTTGGTCTTCAAAATCCGCTAGCAGTGATTTTGCACTGGTATCTGAAACCAAGGTTACCTTACCTGCTAAACGCTGTTTCAGCTTAGTTAGGAAAGCTTCAGCAACCGCTTCATGCACTAGCAGTGTATCTAACGAGTTACACGCTGATGGGCGCTGAACTTTAGAGTTTTCGACCACATCGACAGATTTATCAAGATCAGCACTTTCATCAACGAAGATATGGCTGATACCAAAGCCGCCGATGATAACTGGAATGGTGCTGTTCTCTTTACACATCTTGTGCAAGCCAGCGCCGCCACGAGGAATGATCATATCCACGTAGTCGTCCAGTTTAAGCAATTGAGAAACGAGTTCACGATCAGGCTTCTCGATGTACTGAACAGAAGCGGCTGGAAGCTCCGCTTTCTCTAATGCAGACTGGATAACTTTAACCAGTTCCATATTCGAGAAAAACGTCTCTTTACCACCACGTAGAATGCTTGCGTTACCTGTCTTCAGACACAGAGCTGCAATATCGATGGTTACGTTTGGACGCGCTTCATAGATAACACCCACCACACCAAGTGGTACGCGACGACGAGACAGCGACATACCGTTTTCCAGTACTTTGCTGTCAATCTCGCTGCCAACTGGGTCATTCAGGCTAATCACGTTACGCACATCGTTAGCGATACCGGTTAAGCGCTCTTCATTAAGAAGTAGACGATCAAGCAGTGCGTCAGTTAGACCCGCTTCGCGACCTAATTCGATATCTTTCGCGTTCGCTTCTAAAATCGTTGCTGCGTTTGCTTCTAGCTCATCAGCGATGATCGCCAATGCTTTATTCTTTTGCGCCGTAGATGCGGTCGCTAGGTGGAAAGCAGCGTCTTTTGCTGCGATACCCATGTTAGTTAAATCCACGTTTAACTCTCCCTAAATTCTGTCTGTCTTTGGATGCAAAAAGGCGATTCGCCTTATCATCACGAGCTATTCTTGGATTACAACAAGGTCGTCACGGTGAATGACTTCTGACCCATAATCGTATCCAAGAATGTCGCCAATATCTTTACTGTGCTTGCCTGCAATTTTTGCTAGGTCTTGGCTTGAATAACTGGCGATACCACGCGCAATTACTTTGCCTTTACTGTCTGTGACTTGGGTAACTTCACCACGAGAGAATTCGCCTTTAACTCGAACAACCCCTTTCGCCAACAAGCTGCTGCCTTTGGTGTTGACTGCGTTTACTGCGCCGTCGTCAACCACGATGTCACCTGCTGAAGCAGGGCCCGCTAAAATCCAGCGTTTACGGTTTTCAAGCGCTTCCGCTAAAGGCAAGAAACGTGTGCCTTGTGGGTTATCACTCAGTGAATCAAACACCACATTTTCAGCACTGCCCGCCGCAATAATCACTTCGATGCCTGCGCGACGAGCAATGTCAGCCGCCTGCAGTTTTGTTGCCATGCCGCCGGTACCTAACGTCGTACCGCTGCCGCCTGCGATCTTACGCAGCGTGTCATCAATGGTTTTCACTTCTTTGATGAGCTCAGCATTTGGGTCTTTACGAGGGTCAGCCGTAAACAGGCCTTTTTGGTCTGTTAGTAGCAAAAGCTTATCAGCACCGCACAAAATACCCACTAAGGCCGACAAGTTATCATTGTCGCCCACTTTAATTTCGTTGGTGGCTACTGCGTCGTTTTCGTTTACTACCGGAATAATATCGTGCTCAACAAGTGCGTTGATCGTGTCACGTGCATTAAGAAAACGCTCGCGATCATCGAGATCAGCACGAGTCAGTAGCATCTGGCCAATCTTAAGACCATAGATAGCAAACAAAGACTCCCAAACTTGAATCAACTGACTTTGCCCAACTGCCGCAAGCAACTGTTTGCTCGCCATTGAGTTGGGAAGTGCGGGGTAACCAAGGTGCTCACGTCCTGCAGCAATTGCGCCAGACGAAACCATAACCACAGAGTGGCCTTGTTTTTTTAATTCAGCACATTGACGAACCAGCTCAACCATATGAGCGCGGTCTAATGCCAATGTTCCACCAGTTAAGACACTGGTACCCAGTTTAACAACGACAGTTTTACGCTGTGTTGTTGTCCCGCTTTGATGATTTGTTGTCATGAAGTCTTTTATGGATAAAACAAATAAGAGGTGATGTTTTAGCAATCAAAAGGGGAATTCACAAGCAGAAAAGGTGCGAAATCGCACCTTTTTGCTTTATATAGAAGAGTAACCTTTAAAATTAGACGAATTCGACAGACTCTTCGTCTAATTGGATACGGATTTCAAACTTACTTTGAAGTTCATCAACCAGTTTCTTGTGGAAGGCTTCTTGAGTTCGAGAGACCTCAGCGACCGCCTTTTTAGGTAACGGCAAAGAATCCCAGTTACCATCGATGTTGTACTTGCCGATATTGTACTTCGCCGAATATCCCTCTTCCGACTTATCCAATTCCAACCACCAGCCCCAGAACTCGCGTTCTTCTGGTGATTTTTTATCGTTCACACATACAGACAAGCAATCAAAGATATAGTGGCCTTCTTCTGATTGCGGTTCCCTTAAGTAAGGCCCGATCGCCTTTAAAACATTCAACAAGCGGTAATGCGTAGGTTGTTGTGTCACTTCTGACATATTGAATCTCCATTTTCAATGTTAAGAATGACGTTACTCAGACTGTTATACGTAGAAACTACGCATTTGGGTTTTATAAATGACCTCTGAGTATCAGGTACTTAGTTTGTACATTTTTCATGCTTAACTAATTTAGGAGAAATGTCATCTAAATAATTCATCCTCAAGCCACTTTATCGCCAATTCGAGGGATTGCTCATAACCTTGTGTAATTGACTTAGCTTTGATTTTCTTCGCTTTTCCGTAATCACTGTAAATAGCAACCAGTTGATTATCCATTGGCGGTGAAACCGGGTCGCCTTCCAGAGCCAATGCCAAGATAGGAACACTGGTTTTACTGTTTGACAGCAAACCTTGTACCTTGAGTGACCACGCCATCAACTGCCCAGAAAGGCTATTGATATCGACCGCCCCTTTACCAAGGCGCGAAGCCAACACATCTAGATGCATTTTAGGCATCTGCTTAAGTTTGTCTGCATGAACAAAGATATCGTGAATTGGCGCGCCTAAAGAAATACACGCTTTAATCTTATGTTGCTCGAGGAAAGATAATCTCACCATCGCATTGCCACCGAAGCGGAAACCAAACAAGCCGACTTTGTGGTGATCGACCCATGGGATGTTAGGCAATTCATTCAGCACTGCTTGGTGAAGACAAGATGAGTCTTCTGTTAACGGCCAATGTGCACTGTGCCCTATTGATGGCATGTCTACCGTTAACATAGCAATGTTCTTAGGTGCTAAATAATCCCTAAACAGGCGCCACATATCGGTTTGCAAGCTATCTAGACCCGCGCTGACAATCACAACCGGTTGTGGTTTATCTGTCTTGGTTAGATGCAAGTTCGCTTTGATCTTCTTGTTTTGGTATGGAATATCAATCTGCTTGACGATCAACTTAGTGTGCTTGATCGCTTCAGAATACGCTGCGTTGGCCAACACTTGAGCCTGAGCTGCCAAGTTGTCGTTCTTGAGGTGTGGGTAACCCGCAATACTGAAGCACAACGATGCGGAAAATAGCTCTTCAGCCATCTCTTCACCATTCTTCTCATTAGAACGATTTTGATGCTGCATACCCAGCTTGGTCCATTCGTATGCCCAGTTACCACTTCGGTAACCCATGACCGTATCAAGCCACTCATCGGTTGTACGAGAGTTATCTGATGACGCGATGCGAGCCAATACCGCTTCCTGCTCTATTGGATTAACGCCTTGCCATACCCACTGAAGACGTCTTAGGTTTCGATACCATGATGAGTTTTGCTGTTCACGTTTCTCATCCAATAGCGCTTCAGAGCTTGGCATGTATTGTGTCAACATTGAGGTCTCTTTCGCTTGCTTGTGCTTTACAAACAAAGTTTCCGAAAGGTTCGAGCTCGTTTCTTCTGGTTCAGACATTGGGATACTTAATAAGAAATGGTTGTCACTAATAATATAAAAAAAAATGACCCTATAAAGGGTCATTTCTCAAAAAACTAAGTTTACGCTTATTTTGACTTGCGATTTACTGGCTCTACGTAGCTTAGGCTAGTATCCCAAGGTTGCTCAATCCATGTGTCTTGAGCGATATCAACAATGTACTCGTCTAGCAAATCAGCGCCAGATGGTTTTGCACATACAGCGATCAGTTTCGCTTTAGGGTACATTTCGCGAAGCTTACGTGCAGTGTCACCACTATCAACCAAGTCTTCAACGATTAGGAAGCCTTCGCCGTCACCTTCAGGTGCTTTAACTACTGTCATATCACGTTGGTGATCGTGGTCGTAGCTAGAAATACAAATCGTATCTACGTGACGAATACCTAGCTCACGAGCCAAGATTGCACCAGGAACCAAACCACCACGGCTTACTGCCCAGATGCCTTTCCACTGCTCTGCTGGCATTTGCTTTTCAGCAAGTTGACGGCAGTAAGTCTGCATGTTGTCCCAAGTGATAACGAATTTGTTGCTCATAGTATAAAACCTAATAATTTTGTCATGTTATTAGAGGCTATTTCAAACATAGCCTCTTCAGCGATTAAGCAGAAATCTAGACGATTAAGCGAAAATGTATTTAAGAATAAAGATAGCCGACATTACCCACACAGCAGGTGAAACGTCGCGACCTTTACCACTTAGCAGCTTAATTGCAGCGTAAGCGATGAAACCTAGTGAGATACCCTCAGCGATAGAGTACGTCAGCGGCATAAGCAGACATGTTACCACGACTGGTGCTGCTTCCGTAAGATCACGCCAATCAATGCCAACTAGGCCAGACATCATCAGAATTGCTACATAGAAAAGTGCACCTGATGTTGCGTAAGCCGGAATCATACCTGCAAGTGGCGAGAAGAAAAGAGCCAGTAGGAATAAGATACCAACAACAACAGCCGTTAGACCGGTACGGCCGCCTTCAGCAACACCCGCAACACTCTCAACATAAGAAGTAGTATTTGATGTACCTAGCAGTGCACCAATAGATGTTGCTGTAGAGTCAGCAAGCAGTGCTTTGTTCAAGCGAGGTAGTTTGCCGTCTTCTTTGATTAGGTTTGCTTTCGTTGCAACACCAACCAGAGTACCCGCTGTATCGAACAAATCGACGAACAAGAACGCGAATACCACTGAAATCATACCGATTTCAAATACAGCAGAGAAATCAAGCTGCATGAATGTAGGAGCAAGGCTTGGTGGTGTAGACATGATGCCGCCGTATTGAACGTCACCAATAACAATGCCAAGAGCTGTGATAGCTAGAATCGCAATCATTACTGCCCCTTTCACGCCACGGTGAACAAGAGCAATCGTTAGGAAGAAACCAAGTGAGCCAAGGATAGGAGCAATCGCGGTAATGTCGCCCAGTGAAACTTTAGTTGCTGGGTTAGAAACAACGATGCCTGCATTGCTAAGCGCAATAAACGCTAGGAAAAGACCGATACCTGCAGAGATACCAACACGCAGAGACATAGGGATCGAGTTGATAATCCATTCACGGATCTTAAAGATGCTTAAGAAGATGAAGATTACGCCTGATACGAAAACCGCTGCCAGAGCAACTTGCCACGTATAACCCATACCCATTACAACAGCGTAGGTAAAGAATGCGTTCAAACCCATGCCTGGAGCTTGAGCAATTGGGTAGTTAGCAACAAAACCCATGATGAAACAGCCAATAGCAGCCGCTAAACAGGTTGCTACAAATACAGCGCCATGGTCCATACCAGCATCAGCTAGAATCATTGGGTTTACAAAAATGATGTAAGCCATTGTTAGGAAGGTTGTTAGACCTGCGATGATTTCAGTGCGCACATTGGTGCCATTTTCACTGAGTTTGAATAGCTTTTCGAACATTATCGAATCCTATAAGGGTAAAAAGTAAACGGTTGCGTAATCGATTGGCTGTGGATTATAAAGTTATCAAATAACAAATTCCAGATAGAATTAAGGCTCTAATCGATATTTATCAGAATGCCGTATGAAACAAAGCGATTAAAAATGAAGATATCATCGATAAATAACCATTAAAAACAAACAATTAACAAAAATAGACTCACTAAAACTAGTTGGTTGTTTTTTCTACCATCGGTTATTTTCATTGATAATCTAGCCAGTAAATTCTGAATTCAAACTCACAATAGTTATGTATTTTTCAACAGGATCAGTAATAAGGCGCAAATTGATATTTCGGCGTTTAAAAAACAACCACGCAGAACAGCAGGAAAAGAGACGAGATAAAGCGGTTTGGAAAAGTAGCAGGCAAAAAAAACGCCACTCAAAACTGAGTGGCGGTAGAATCTGTCAACCAAAAGGGCTGTAAAAGAATTCCAATATATAGGGGTGAACAAAACTGTTCGAGTTACATGCTTACGGTATTAGTAACCGAAGCTTGTAGGGTATGCAAAGTTGCTAGTGTAAACAGAGCTGTTAATCCAGAACATTGCAGATGGTAAACCTTTCATAACTATCACCTTAATAAATCAATAAAAAACGAATTTGATTTCTCGGTTCCTTGGAGGCGATAAAACGGACTCATCCTTTGAGCATTTACTCTTCATCTCAGAAGTTGGTTATTAATATACCCTAAAGAAAAAAGATTACAAGTATTTTTTGCTACACGTCACATTTTTAGCTATTTATGGTTATTTTGCAAACTTATTTTCGTAATAAAATTACAGAATAGAATTAAAAAAACGTTTGCTTGCGCCATTTATAAGCATCCAGGCGCTTAATTGTGATCAGATGGACAAGATCGCATTCAAAATTTGAGCTATTTGAGGTTTAGAACCGCTACTCGTCAAAACGCTCAAGTGGTATGCTGTTGCCATCAAAACAGACCCATATTTTAGATTTTTGTTCTAGGTTTTCACCCATACAAAACCTAAATATATGGTTATTAAATAAAAAAGGAGTCATCCGTGTCTGAATTCCATTCTGAGATCAGTAAATTATCCCCTGCCCCTATCTGGCAGTTCTTCGATAAGATTTGCTCAATCCCACACCCTTCTAAGCATGAAGAAGAGCTTGCTCAATACATTATTGCTTGGGCAACCGAGCAAGGCCTAGATGTACGTCGTGACCCAACGGGCAACGTATTCATCAAAAAGCCAGCAACGGCGGGTATGGAAAACAAAAAAGGTGTCGTGCTACAAGCTCACATCGATATGGTTCCACAAAAGAACGAAGACACAGTTCATGACTTCGCTAAAGATCCAATCCAACCATACATTGATGGTGAGTGGGTTACAGCTAAAGGCACAACGCTTGGCGCTGACAACGGCATGGGCATGGCTTCTTGTCTAGCGGTTCTTGCTTCAAACGAAATCCAGCACGGCCCTATCGAAGTTCTACTAACAGTAGATGAAGAAGCAGGCATGACTGGTGCTTTCGGTCTTGAAGCGGGTTGGTTAGAAGGCGATATCCTTCTTAATACCGATTCAGAGCAAGAAGGCGAAGTGTACATGGGTTGTGCTGGCGGTATCGACGGCGCAATGACATTTGAAATTGCTCGTAACGCGATTCCAGCTGACTTCGTAACACGTAAGCTAACGCTAAAAGGCCTAAAAGGCGGTCACTCTGGTTGTGACATCCACACAGGTCGTGCAAACGCAAACAAACTGCTTGCTCGCTTCCTAGCGGGTCACGCAAAAGAGCTAGACCTTCGCATCGTCGAATTCAAAGGTGGTAGCCTTCGTAACGCGATCCCTCGTGAAGGTTTCGTAACGGTTGCTGTTCCTGCTGAAAACCAAGAAAAACTGGCTTCACTATACAACTACTACACTGAGCTGCTTTCAACAGAGCTAGGTAAAGTAGAAGACAGCATCGTGACTTTCAATGAAGAAGCTTCTGTAGAAATGGGCGCACTTGCGTCAGCAGACCAAGCTCACTTTATCGCGGCACTTAACGCATGTCCAAACGGCGTGATTCGTATGAGTGACGAGATTGAAGGTGTTGTGGAAACGTCTCTAAACGTAGGTGTTATCACAACAGAAGAGAACTCAATCACAGTACTTTGCCTGATCCGCTCTCTTATCGATTCAGGTCGTAGCCAAGTAGAAAGCATGCTTCACTCTGTTGCTGAACTAGCAGGCGCTAACATCGCGTTCTCTGGTGCTTACCCAGGTTGGAAACCAGACGCAGATTCAGAAATCATGCATATCTTCCGTGACATGTACGAAGGTATCTACGGTCACAAGCCAAACATCATGGTTATCCATGCTGGTCTTGAGTGTGGTCTATTCAAAGAACCTTACCCGAACATGGATATGGTTTCTTTCGGCCCAACCATCAAGTTTCCGCACTCTCCTGATGAGAAAGTGAAGATCGACACCGTTGAGCTATTCTGGAACCAAATGGTTGCATTGCTTGAAGCGATCCCAGAAAAAGCTTAATTCGATAAGCTATGTTTGTTCAGTAAATGGTGTTTTACAGTAAACACCGTTTATCTGAGACAAAATAAAACAGGTACTCAATGAGTACCTGTTTTTGTATCTAATCTTTGTAGCTACTACTTGTGACTAAATAAACAATTAAGCGCGTGAAGCCGCGTAGCTTTCTAGCTCATCAATTGAAGTTTGTGCCACAACTTCGCCATCGATGAAGTACGTCACCATCTCGCCATCACGAACACCGATTAACGTCGCACGCTCACCAGACTGGTAAGTAATGTCCATTTGGATCGTGTTTTCATCAATCTGCTGCATTTGACCTTTTTCGATCACATCTGCACTCGTGATAGGACCCACTGGCGCTTCCGTTAGAGACGGATCAAGTTGGTGGTTGATGTCTAGGTAAGTATCAGTCTTAGTATCAAAGATGTGCGGAGCACCTGTTAGTGGGTTGCTACCAGTCCAGAACTCTAGTGAGTTGAATACTAGGTAATCGGCAGCAACTGTTAGACCGTATGCAGGTGCAAATAGCATGTTCAAACCACCACGAGCGTAACGGTTATCAACAGCCTTGATGTTGAACTTCATTAGGTAACCCGTTACTGCGTTGCTACCAACACAGCCAGATAAAGCAACAGATACCACCGCTAGTGCTACAACTTTTGAAATTGTTTTTTTCATTTTGATCTCAATATTTGAATTTGGCCGCCAAAAAATGGCGGTGGATAATACCAACGAACTGAATGACAAATATCAGCTCTAAGTTAATGTATTGTCAGAAAATTCAAAATTTTAAACACCCTTCAATTAGCCAGATAAAAAACTGAAACCAATTCAGAAGCCCCTTCATAAAAAACTTTTGTCGTCACCGTAAAGCGATTGATTCGTACTAAAAATCAACGATTGCTACATTCCGTGTTAACGAATTATCACCATGTTGAGAACAACCTAAATGGCAAGACTAAAACCTAATCAACCATTCGAATTACTTGGTTATACTGTTCAGCCAGGACAGCGAATGGAGATTGAACTGCAAGCGGCTCAGCTTTACACGCATTCTCCACTTTCGATCCCGATTGAAATTATTCACGGTCGCCAAGCAGGCCCAACACTGATGGTAAATGCGGCTATCCACGGCGATGAGCTAAACGGTGTTGAGATTGCACGACAACTGACCAATGCGATTGATCCAAAGAAACTGAAAGGGACATTAATTGTTGTGCCTATCGTTAACGTATTTGGCTTTATCCATAAATCTCGTTACCTACCAGACCGTCGTGACCTAAACCGTTGCTTCCCTGGCAGTGAGACAGGATCGTTAACATCACGTATCGCTTACACCTTCTTTGAGAACGTGGCAAAGCACTGTGATTACATTCTGGATCTACACACGGGCGCGATTCACCGTACCAATCTGCCACAGATTCGTGCAAACCTATCGAACCCTGAGACACTGCGCATCGCAAAAGCGTTCGCAACACCCGTGATTATTGATTCTCCACTGCGCGACGGTTCACTGCGTAGCGAAGCGGAAAAACTGGGTATTCCTGTATTAACTTACGAAGGTGGTGAAGCGCTGCGTTTTGATCACCTCGCGATTCGTGCGGGTTACCTTGGCGTGCATCAAGTGATGAAAGAAATCGGCATGCTGCGCCCTAACCGTAAGAAGTTACCAGAGCCAGTATTGAGTAAATCCACCAGCTGGATCCGCGCTGAATCAGACGGTATTTTGCGTAACATGGTAAGACTTGGCGAACAGGTTGAAGCAGGACAAACCCTTGCTTACATCAGCTCTCCATTGGGTCACCAAGAAGGCCAAGTGATCACAACCAAAGGCGGTATCGTGATTGGTCAGCAAACTCTGCCTTTGGTCAACGAAGGTGATGCTGTGTTCCACATCGCTTACTTCAAGCAAGACGATGAAGAAGTAGGACAATCAGTAGAAAGCTACATTGAAGAAGTGGCAGAAGACGATTGGCTAACTGCACTGAATAACTGATCAGACAATGCTTAACAGTTTAAGAGCTCGACGTTAAAAGCGAGAAGCCAAACCGAGCTCTTAAACACAATAAAACAGAACTCCACAAACTAAAAAGCCCCAAAACACTTTTAACTCGAAAGAAAAAAGTTGTATCGGGGCTTTTTTTTCACAAATCCCTTATCTTAAAATTAAGGGATCTATAAATTAGTCATGCACTGAATTATTCAGCGTCTTGTTGCTCTTCTGCACGAGCTTTAGCGCGCGCTTCACGTGCTTGCTCAGCTTTAAGCTCTTTAGTGTGACGTAGTTCGTCACGCTCTTTACGTTGCTCTGATTTACGCTCGTTACGTTCAGCTTGGTTAGCGATGAAAGATGCTAGCTCTTTCTCTGCCCACTCTTGTGCTAGAGCTTCAGTTTCGAAACCAGACTCACGCTTAGATACTGTAGTGCTGCGAGACGTTACTTGACGAGTAATCTCTGCACACCAACCGTTGCGTTTTTCTGTAAGGCGGATATCAAATTTTTTGTTCTTAGACATGTTCTATTTTTTCCTAAGGGAGATCATTAAGGGATCGGTCAACTTTGATAACTCCATCTAAGTGAGCATCTTTTAACACCATCCCTTGGTAAGCGCGGTATTAGAGCACAAATCAATGAATATTGCTGCAAATATTTGCAGCGGATCACACTCCAATGCTGCAAATCGTTTGCGCCTAATTTCAATCGGTTCATAACTCTCGGTTCACCATCAACTTCTATCCTATTTTATCGATAACAATGAAATGAACTATGCTCAAACAGAGATAAATGAAAGAGATACCTGCTTGCTCAGGTTTATAGACTCTACTGTCTCACCTACTCCGCTCATAATTAAAATAGCTAAGGAGTTGCTATGGATAGCTTCATCAAAAATTTACCCAAAGTTGAGCTGCACTTACATATAGAAGGCACATTAGAGCCAGAGCTGATGTTCCAACTCGCCAAGCGTAATAACCTGTCGATTCCCTTTGAGACCCCAGACCAAGTTCGAGACGCGTACCAGTTCCACAATCTTCAATCCTTTCTCGATATCTATTACCAAGGTGCAAACGTACTGATTCATGAACAAGATTTCTACGACCTGACGTGGGCTTATCTGTTGAAGTGTCAGCAAGATAATGTGGTTCATACTGAGATCTTCTTCGACCCTCAGACTCACACTGAACGCGGCATTGACTTTGAAGTCATCGTTGGCGGGATTACTCGAGCTTTGAATCAAGTGGAGCAAGAGCTTGGTATCAGCAGCCAACTGATCATGTGCTTTCTGCGTCATCTCGATGAAGACAGCGCTTTTGAAACACTCAAACAAGCCCTTCCTTATAAAGATAAGATCATTGCCGTTGGGTTAGATTCATCAGAACAGGGCAATCCACCAGAGAAGTTTAAACATGTATTCCAAGAAGCGATCAACCAAGGCTTTCTGACTGTCGCGCACGCCGGAGAAGAAGGCCCAGCACAAAATATTAGCGACGCACTGAGCTTGCTAGGCATTACCCGAATTGATCATGGCGTTCGCTGTGTAGAAGATGAAGAGTTGATGGAACAGCTAATAGCAAAACGTACACCACTGACCGTCTGCCCGCTGTCGAATACCAAGCTCAAGGTGTTTGAGACCATGCAAGAGCACAACATCGTCGAGTTGCTGAGAAAAGGGCTGTGCGTCACCATCAATTCCGATGATCCGGCTTACTTCGGCGGCTATATGAATGATAACTTCCTCGCCGTCGCCAATGCTCACCCAGTGACCAAAAACGAATTGGCGCAGTTCAGTATTAATGCCATCGAAGCCAGTTTTATCTCGCCTCACGCCAAGGAAGATCTCATCACACAGGTACGCCAATACCTTGCTGCGAGTACTTAATGAGTTATCAAGATCAAAAAGGGAAGCTCTGAGCTTCCCTATCTATATCAATAGATAACTAATTGGCTTAGCCCGGGTGACCATCCACTCTTGGCGTTAACAGCATCATCCCAAATTTCCAGATAAATAGACCGAACGCTAACGTCCATAAACCCGCGCTGATATTGACCATCTCAAATAAATACGCCGGGAAGAATGTCACACCTAAACTACGAACGAGTGCCGCGATAAATATAGCCGAGAACGCCAAAGCCATACTTGGCCCTTTATAGATAGCACGGCCAGTATGTCCCATTGTCACGCGCGTGATCATCGCCAGAATTAACCCACTCAAACCGCCAATCGCAAACAGGTGCAGCATGTTATGGCTCGCGAACGGGTTATCTAGCAAACCGCGTAACAGCAAGCTGAGAGGGATACATAGGTAAGCCGCATGCAGCGACCACACCAAGGGTTCTGATAGTGTTGTCCAAGGCTTCCAGCGGATAAAGCGCACCAACTGTGTCACACCTGCAAATACCATCAACTCATTGCCGACTTGAGCAAAGGTCAATGGGAAGAAGCTCAACACAAATAAGCCAACCAAAGGTAGATTGGCTAACCATTCCAACCAAACCAAGGGCTGCGCTTTTTCGAAATCAAAACGACGCGCTGTGAAGAATGGGATTACTCGCCCACCCATCACTGATAAGAGCAAGGTAAACCACCACAACATGGCCTGCCAAACTGCAGACGATGGAAATGGAGGCATTCCCTTAATGGTCGCGTAACTAGCAGAGTTCGCCACGATAGCCAATATAAACAGCGGCACAAAAAACAGGTTCTTCCAGCCTTTCGACTTCACGACTCGAAAACCAATTTCGTAGGCGGCGAAGATTAAGAACAGCGCCTCAACCGACGAGATCAGCCATAACGGAGCGGGGGTCCAAAACAGAATACGAGGTGCGAGCCAAAAGCCCACAAGAATTGCCAACCGATAGTGCTTGGTTCCATTGACACCCGTCCAGGTTTGCACGGCAGTGAGCACAAAGCCGACAACAATCGCCATCGAAAAACCAAACAGCATCTCATGCACGTGCCACCACAGTGCGGGAACTTTTAAAATCTCAGGTTGACCGTTTTGGAACATGATGACCCAAGCTACAATCGCAATCACGGCATAGAGACTGCCTAAAAAGAAGAAAGGTCGAAAGCCTAAACGCAGGTAGGCTGGAATCGCGTCTTCTACACTTTTATCTGTGATATTTAACAAACTCGCTCCTAATTCTCAGATAAGCGGCCAAGGTATTACCTAAACCAAATTTTGTATGCATCAAATCCGATGCAATATGCAGATCACATTGCATGAAACGCGCCAATTAGATAAAACCAGTAAAAACAGCGACTCACGAGATTCAATAGCCAATAAATAAGTCAAAAAAACACAACAAAAAGAGTCATAAAGACATATACATGTATAAATAGAAACTTACTGACTTTTGGTATCTCGCCACATATAGTAAGACTAGACTTAAATGGAACAACTCAGACAAGGAATGCGATGTATATTTTTGGTTATGGTAGTTTAATCAACTCATCTTCACGCCAGCTTACCGGTCAGACAGGGCAAGCGATCCCTGCGATTGTTCATGGCTTGATTCGCCATTGGAGCAAGATCGATGACAGCTATGTCTTATCCCCTTTGATCGTCAATCTCGGCGAAGGACAAGTGAATGGTGTGTTGCTTGAGGTGGATGATATTGCACTGGCTGAGTTTGATCGCCGTGAGCGTGGTTATCACCGTATCGAATTAAAGGCCTCTCAGATAGAAAGCCAAGATGAATTCAAACAGGATCAACCGATCTGGGTTTACATCAAAGACGAGATTGAAGCACCTTGCGAAAACAGCCCTATCGTTCAAACCTACGTCGATACTGTATTAGCAGGATGTTTAGAGGTGTCTGAAAGCTTTGCGGCGCACTTCGTTAAACACACACAAGGTTGGCACCACCCATTAGAAAATGATCGCCACCAGCCTAAATACGGCAACCTTGCTGGGGTTTCCGATCACCATCACAGTGTGATTGATGGCTTGATACTAACTGTACGCAGCTAGTCGTTTACTAAATAATAGCTAAACTATAGCGTCGCCTACCCCTTTTTTGAGAAAACCTAAATGCCTAATGCTGATTCCACCCTAAACAAACGTATGGGAATCGTTGCGCTCACCTGGCCAATTTTTATCGAAGTTCTTTTAAGAACCGCACTCAACACCAGTGATGTATTCATGTTATCGGGATACTCGGACAAAGCCGTGTCTGCCGTTGGTGTTATTTCTCAGATATCCTTTTTCCTGATCATTGTCTCGACCATGGTCAGCAGTGGTACGGGTATTCTAATCGCGCAATACAATGGTGCTTCCCGCACTCAAGAGAGCGCTCACGTGGGTGTAGCAAGTATCATTCTGGCCATTATTGCCGGTGTGCTACTGAGTGTGATTGCCGTTCTTGTTGCTGAATATTTTATCCCGCTTTATCAACTCGAACCTCAAGTCGAACAGTACGCGCAAGAATACCTGTTCATCAGTGGTGCTCTCACCTTCAATGTAACCATAGGTGTGGTTCTCACCACTATTTTGCGCAGTCATGGCTATTCAAAGTCACCGATGGTGATCAATATGATTGCAGGTGTCATCAACGTATTCGGTAACTACTGTGCCTTATATCAACCTTTTGGTTTGCCTGTATACGGCGTGCAAGGGGTTGCGACCGCGACCGTCATAAGCCAAGTAATCGGAATGTTGATCTTGATTGGTGTGGTCAGAAGCAAAGGGATTTATCTACCAGTGAAGCAGTTTAAATCTGTGCCTAAAGCCATCTATCAAAAAATCATTAAGATCGGCTCGATGAACGCAGGAGAAGTGCTCTCTTATAACATGGCTCAGATCAGCATTACCTTCTTCGTGGTACAGATGGGCACATCTTCACTGGCTGCGTTTACTTACGCACAAAACATCGCTCGTCTCTCTTTTGCATTTGCACTGGCAATTGGTCAAGGCAGCCAAATCCAAACAGGCTATTACATTGGTAAGGGTTGGATCGACGAGATCACCAAGCGCGTGCAACGTTACTTTGTGGTTGGCTTTATCGCCTCAACTGCGATTACCTGCATGGTTTATGTGTTCCGTTTCGAAATTCTCGATCTGTTCACGCAAGATCCAGAGATCATTGCGCTAACGGCTGCACTGATTGCAGGTTCCATCATTCTTGAAGCTGGACGAGTATTTAACCTTATCTTTATCTCTTGTCTAAAGGCTGCTGGCGACATTAAATTCCCGATCAAAATGGGCATTCTCAGCATGTGGGGCATTGGGGTTGCCATGAGCTATTTGCTTGGCGTGCATTGGGGTTATGGCGTATTGGGGGCTTGGATGGCAATCGCGATGGACGAGTGGTTCCGTGGAATCATCATGGCCTATCGCTGGCGAGCTAAGAAATGGACTCGATTCTCTTTTTAGGTTGTTGTTGATACGTCGAAATTTATCTCGACCAAAAGAAAAAAGCGCTAGGGGGAGCTAGCGCTTTTAAGACCAACTAAGTCCGTTTAGCCTGGTAGATTTTTAAGCTATATCATGAGGATATAACCAATTTTTTTACTTAGGTAAATCAAAAAGCCTATTCTTTACGACTGCCTTGAGTCGTAAATTAAGTATAGTCGGGTTCTTATAATAAACCGGATTTTTCTAAAATTAATTCATATGAATTTGACGATTAACCGACACAATAAACTATTCGGAAATCACAGATGAGATCGCATTAGTAATCAACTTTCTAAGTAGTTTATTTTTATCATCTAAATGCTTTGCCTTTCTATAAACAAGCTGGATATCAAAATCTGGAACATCAATAGGTGGCTTCACAGCTAGTAAGGTTTCTTCACTATCAATATCCTTGCGCGCGACTAGCTTGGGGACAATACACAATAGTTCTCTGCCACGAATGAGTCGTTTAACAGTTAAAAAGTTACTGGAAGATATCGCGACTTTCCGGCTTAAGCCGAGTTCACCTAAACGAGTGTCCACTCCCGTCTTTAAAGCCCCTGCAGGGGAAACAAGCGCGTGCTCGACAGCAACAAATTGTTCTAGCGACATCGGCTCCTCAATAGATAGAACCGATTGATCAAGTAAACAAACATGTTGCTCCGTATACAAATGCTTTGTTCGATATTGCTTTGGTACCTCACCAAAGCTGCCTATCGTCATATCAAGCTTGGCATCGTCAAAGACTTGCTGGTAGTTACTCAGGTTTACATTGAACAACGCTACTTGAGAATAAGGAGAGGATTGCTTAATCAGGTCAAACAATATTGGAGCGAACATCTGCTCGGCATAATCAGTGAGACCAATCTTCCAAGTCCCTTTATAAGTCTCTGCATCAAACGATTTAGATAACAGAACTTCAGACTGGATGGTATTCAGTAGCGCGTCCACGGTACTTGATAGTTCAATGGCTCGGTCGGTCGCCTCCATCTTGCTACCTACACGCTCAAACAAAGGGTCATCAAACAACTTTCGTAGCCTTTGTAAGCTATGGCTCATCGCAGATTGGCTGACATAACAACGCTCAGCAGCCTTACTCACGCTATTCGTTTTATACAAAGCCTGCAGTGCAATCAACAAGTTAAGGTCGATCCCTTTCCAATTAAAATCAGCCATGCCAGCAAACCCATTTCATTCATAGTTATAATTAAAACAATTAATTTGAATCATAGTCTAACTCCACCTAAATTACGCTAAACATTTATCTGGAATCGAGCATGCTTTCAATTTTTAAAACCTTTTTCTGGCTTGGCTGGATTAGCTTTGGTGGACCAGCAGCACACATTGGCTACTTCCGTAAAACCTTTGTTGAGAAACTGAATTGGCTATCCGACGAAGAGTACGGGCAAATTGTCGCCCTCAGTCAATTTCTGCCGGGCCCAGGTTCAAGTCAGGTTGGCTTTTCGGTTGGCTACAAGAAAGGTGGACTAACAGGTGCTATTGCTGCATTTGTCGGCTTCACTTCCCCATCTGTGATTCTGATGCTGATATTGGCGTTAGTCAGCAACCAACTATTGGAAGCACCACTTTTCAATTCAATCATTCACGGGCTTAAGTTATTAGCAGTAGTGGTTGTGGCTGATGCAACCTTTGGTATGTACAAGAACTTTTGCCAATCGAAGATAGCAACCGCATTATGTGTGATTACCGCGATTGTTCTGCTACTGATTCCAGGCATCTGGCCTCAAGTTTTAGTGCTTCTATTTGCAGCGATGGTTGGCAGTAAGTTCTTGACGTCTCAAGAGCTCAAAACGATACCTTCAACGCAAAAAATATCGGTAACGCCTCTCGTGATTTTTGTTGCTTTGCTGGTTGGTCTGCCTCTATTCAGTGCTTACTCTCAAGGTATTGAAGTGTTTGGCCTGTTCTACCAAGCAGGTAGCTTAGTATTCGGCGGCGGCCACGTGGTACTTCCGTTGCTACAAAATGGTATTGGTGACCAACTGTCTCAAGATGCCTTCCTAACAGGTTATGCAGCAGCACAGGCAGTACCAGGGCCTATGTTTACACTTGCGACTTACTTAGGTTATGTATTGATGCCATCGGCACCAATCACAGGCGCACTACTCGCAACGATTGCCGTGTTCTTACCAGGCTTCTTATTACTACTAGGTGTACTGAAAAACTGGCAAGCAATTGCGAGTAAACCTCTGGTTGCTGGCGCTCTTACTGGTGTGAATGCGGCAGTTGTAGGTCTACTACTTGCAGCCCTGTATCAACCTATCTTCACAAGCGCAGTGAGCAGTGGCATAGACTTCGCTCTGATCATTGTTGGCGTGTGGCTATTGAAAACAATGAAGATGCCGATTGTATGGATGGTAGCTCTGTTTATTGCAATAGGGTTTGGACTCGGAGTCATTTAATATAATGCCCACTAATTCTAATTAGTGGGCATTATAATTTTCGGATTATGAGACCGTTGAGATAGTGGTTATTCTTCTATCTGTGTAGAGGCTGGACTGGCATCGTCTTGGTTAAAAGACTCTGGGGGAATATACACATCAGCACGTCTGTTTTGAGCTCTACCTTTTGAGGTTTTGTTACTTGCGATTGGCTCAGACTCACCCAATGATTTCAGGGTCATTTTCTCTTTTTCAACACCGTAAGTGAAAAGCTGTTTAGACGTACTTTGAGCTCTCTCTAGCCCCAACCCTTGGTTGTAAGCTTCACTGCCCACCCAATCGGTATGGCCTTCAACGGTCACTAGGTAGTCATTGTCTGCGAGATGTTTTGCCACATCAGCAAGCACTTCACGAGCAAGAGGGGTCAGATAATAACGATCAAAGGCGAAGTTAACACGAGCAACGAGCTGCCCTTTGTCACTATCGAAGCTAGCAATACCAAGGTTTGATATATAAGTGAGACAATCACTTGGATCAGTGATCAACTGTGAGCGCTTAAGAAGCTCCCACTTGAGAGCTGGATCATGACTTCCCTCATGAATTTGCCAATAGCCATCACGATGACTAGCCACCCCTTGAACTTCACCAATTTCGATGGTGTGAGAATACTCTGAAAAAGTATTCCCACAATATTCTACTACCTGATCACTAATCTCCTGCCCATAACTAGAGAAAGAAACAAGCATACCTAGTGCTAGCATTGTATTTTTCATCTTTACTCACCCGTATAGTCTCGATACACCAGTACCTCGAGATCCTTTTTGAATTAGCTCTTCGATTCGTTGTATTAACTCCTCCCTATCACTAACATCAATAATGTCTGAGCCAGGGTCAATCACACAATCTTGAAACCCACTTTGATCACTTGCATTAAAATCAATGCCAATCACGCCGATGAACAAACTGCCGTTCTCAGTCATGAAATGCTCTCTAGCCTCATCACAAAGGCCATTATCGACTAAGTTAGGGAGTATTCCATTATTAGGAAACTCCTGACCATCACTAAGAATGATGATAATTTTCAACTTTCCGTTGTACTCTTCAATTTCCTCAGGTGTCGCGCTACTGTCTGGTTGCCCATCATTGAGTACCTGTAAACCGCGAATCAAACCTTGGTAGGCAGCTGTATTACCACCAGCATTCATACCTTGCACAACCTCAACTTCATCAATATCACTCGTTAAAGGAAGTACATAGTGTCCATTACCTGTTGTTCTTACCATTCCAGAGTGGTAGAGAACATTGTCGGCAGACCTAAAATGAAAGTTAAATTCAGCATCATCAATCTTATTATTGAACATGTCATCTACTGAGTTTGAATAGTCAACTAAGCTTGCGATCTCAAGTCTTCGTCCATTCATGCTCATAACACTTTCAACTGTTTTCGCCTCATAAAACTGCCAAGATTCTTGAGTTGGACAAGCGTCCACATCACTGGCACAAGCACGAACAGTATCTCGTGACTTATTGGCCCAATATCCCCAATCCACCTGCTCATAGGTTCTAGTAAATGAACCGTCCGCTTTATACCTTAATTGACTACCCGCATAGAGCGAGTCTGATATTTTGTCTTGTACTCTCAAATTAAAAGGAACTATAGCTAATCGGTTAAGGATAATCGTATCTCCAGCCCGAGGTACAAGTATTCTCAAAGCTAGCTCGTCAACCGCAACTTTTAGAGAATCAATTTTTTTTGATATGCTTGAAGTCCCCTGTGACCAGTTACGTGTCATAGAGCCTGAAAAATCAGTAACTAATACGACATCAACGATCTTATCGCCGAGATATTCAGGGTATTTTGCAGCTTCCGCCTCACCAAATAAAGGTTGAGTGTCCTCAAACGATGGTACGAGGTTGAGAGCAAACCATGAGTCATATACCGTCGTTGCATCAACGTCATAACCAATTATCTCTGTATTATCGTTTTCGAGTGTTGGTGCTTGATAATTGCGCTTTGTTGTCACCTTCACGCTACGAACTTCTCTTACATAATCTTTAACATAAAGCTCTGCCATCTCTTGTGCACTTGCAGCTTTATCATCAATAGTAATTGCAAGTGCAGCTGCCTGTGCTGAGTCGCGTAGGCGGCTTGACTCAGTAATATATCTAGCCCCCTCGACAGCAAAAAAAGTGACTCCTAAAATAGGGACTAACGACAAACCTAGCCAGACAGCAGCAACGCCTGCTTGCCTTTGTAAGCTGATAAACTGTGATTTCCCGTGTCTGTTCATACTACCTCCCTACCATCACTGAACTGGATGATATGATCATTGTTGAAGATGAAGGATCTCCCCAAACACGCGAAAACCACGAATCGCTTTCAACACAAAGTGATACTTGGTAAAGCGGAAAAATGATCCCATCCTCTTCAGGAACCAATTGTGTTTTTTGCTCAATACCAAGTGATGAACAGCCTAAAGTGCCATATCTTGGCGAGGCAAATACACTCCGTATTGTTTTGTCTTGTAATGATTCAATTTGAATTGCAACATTGTTACTATTTGTATTTAACAGTCTCCCCGAGATACTCTGCATCTCAGTTAAGTCCTGTTGAGATAAATTAAAACGCTCATCATAAAAGCGTGTTCGCTCTTTTAAAACATTTACGATAGAGAAGGAAGCTCGATCAAGTTGAGCACGAACTATAAGCTTATGGCTTACATCAGTCATGAAGTAGAAAAGTGCAATAAGTACAATCAGTACCAAAAATAACTCTATACTGAACGACCCTTTACATTTATGAAAAGACGTATGTTTGGTCATATTCATCACTCCCACCCCTCGTGCTCTAGGGTTAGCACAATCGTTCTTTCTATCGGCTCTTCTTGTTGTAAAAAAAATGGCCAAATTGGTTTATGGTTATAAACTAACTTGATCTCAGCAATATTATACCCTTCATCATTAAGGACGAGCTCCGCGTCTGATGCACTGACATTTGAAATGAAATCCGCATAACTTTTATAATAAAGTCCAGACACCTCAAATTCGTCTTTAGGGGAGAGAAATGACCATAAGGCATCTGGGGAGTTTTTTACCGACTTCAAAACAGTATCATAGCTATTATATGAAGAAGATCCTTGATGTACTGCTGCAGCTCTTACTGATTCCCTCAAAGAATATTCGAGTAAATTAATTGCATAAATACGATACCCCATTTCAAATATCATCACAGTTGCAACAATTAAAACAATCGCACCAAGAGAAAACTCTACCGTGGTTACTCCTCTTTCTTTATATTTACACTTCAACCATTTCATATTAACCACCTACTCTAAGTTGAGCGGGGAGATCACTCTAGCTATTTGTCGTAGCTCTCTTTGTGAATACTCTTCACCGAGTAACTTTTCAGCACTTCGCATATCACCTAATTTAATAAATGCAATAGCTAGGTTAGCTCTGACTTTTTTATTTGCTGGGTTTCTGTTGTAAACAGGAGAGAGAATTCTTACAACCTCTGAATATTTATTTTCGGCAAACTTAACCATGGCTAAATTATTTTTAACCGCAATATCATCATAGCCTTTCATTCGAGCTCTATTAAATGCATTTTCAGCGTGAGGGTATCTTCCCAGCATACAATAGGAAATCCCCATCATCATTTGAACATCAGAGCTTTCATTGCCTATCTCAACAGATTTTCTAAAACTGTCTACCGCCAAATTATCTAAACCATCGTGGTGGTAAATCTCCCCTCTTAATTGCAGTAAATCTTGATTTACTACACCCTGACTAATCAAGTAATCTGAATAAAACCGAGAGGATTCAACATCCCCAAGTTCAAAGTAGGCTAGCGCTAAGGATTGCATAATTTTAAAGTCATTTGGGGTTTGAGAAAGTTCGTACTTATAAGCATCAACTAAACCTTCGTAGTTTCCTATTTTCTTCAAACTCTCTATATCTGCATAGCCTTCACTACCTGGTTGTGGTGAATTTGACACACAACCGGATAGAATAAAGAAAAATAGTAACACCATAGCTTTTAAAATAATCATAACTGTGCACCTAAATTAAAATTCATCTGTGACACGCCCGGAGCCAAAATAAGTATCACGATAGGGAACATGATTAGTAAAATTAATGGAATACTCATTTTCGCAGATAACTTCCCCATCTTCTCCTCTATATTAAGCAATTGCATCTTTCGCATATCTTCCGCAAGATCTGCTAATATATTCGCAACGGAAGAACCATACTGTATATTTTGGATAATGGTTAAAACAAAACTAGAGACTTCTGGAGCGGGAAGTCGATTAGATAAATCATTAAGAGCCCTATCAATACCTTTAATCTTCCCGGAGTCGGCAGTAATTTTAACTTGATAACATAAGTTTTTATCAAAACCTTGAAGTTCCTTAGCTAAATAAGAAAATGAAGCTTCTATTGTCATTCCGGTTTGGACACAAACAGCCATCATATCCAATAAATATGGTAGGTTTTTTGATATTCTTTTCACCACTATCTTTTTTCTTAAATCAAGTATCATATCAGGTAAAATTACAATCGTTAGTATTCCTAAACATCCATATAACGCTAAGTTCATTAAAGATATATCTAACCAAAGTAAATAGATTGTATAAACTGCGATCAAGAAAATTTTAAATGGGAAGTAAAGTATAGCGAGACCTTTGGTGTGAAATCCCGCATCTTTGAGTCTCTGCTCCAACTCTTTACGATTCTCCTTACCAAACTTAACAAGGAAACTCCCCATTTTATGTGTATTACTTTTTCTTTTGTTTAATCCAAAAAACTTATCCATTCGCTTTTTCTTTCGGCTAACAAAATACAAATCAATGAAAAGTACTGAAAGTATGATGACCAAAGCCACAATTCCGTAGGTAATCATAACTTGACCCTCTTAACTAGCAACCAAACAATGAATAATCCCAAGACCTCACTACCAACCACATAATAAAGAATCCACCTACCCTCAGGATCATTTAAAATAAAATCGATATTTGCTGGATGAATTTGACTTATTATTAATACAAAAATAATTGGAATTGCGGCAACCACTTTAGCTGAAATTCGAGCTTCCGAGGTCATTGCCATTTTTTTCATCTCCATGGTTCGCGCATCAACAAGGACTCGAATCAACCTAGCCAATACACCTTTGAGCTGACCACCGCGACTTAAGTTAGCTCGGATAGTAATAGTAAAAAAGATATACTCAGGATAAGGAAATGCGCGACACGATCGCTTAAGAACATGCTCTGCATTCTCACCCAACTTCAAACGCTCCCCCATATCTTTAAACTGCCGACCGATCTCTCCTGACATATTGTCACCAACAAAACAAAATGCCTGCATCAAGCTTTCGCCAGCAGTTACCGCACTCATAAGAATATTTAGTGCATCAGGAAACGTTTGCTCAAAATTTCGACGTCTTTTATTTTTTAAGTATTGATAACCGGTAAAAATTAAGAAGCAGGCCAGCAAGGCAAAGTAGAGATAAGAGTTTAAGGTTAAGAAATTAAAGATAATAAGGTAGGAAACCCAAACCGAGAGAATGACATATACAATCGCAATAAAGTTACCTCTTGGACCAAGTACCTCTATGGTGGGAGAGAGATCATGCTTAAACTCAGACCAGCGTTTTTTGCCAATAAGAGATTGGAAATTAATCGCGTCAATACCCTCATCATCAGTTTGAGCTGCCGGAAAATAGTTTTTAACTTTTCCTTTCTTACTCGGGATAAGTAAAAAGCACGCAAAACCAAATAGTATGAGAGACAGCCACAATATATTCATGAACCCTCACCTCTAAATGACTGCATCAACTCATCATATAACCCATAGAAATGCGCTTTTTTAACCAGTTGCGACCGCTGCATTATCCCCTCTGTTGTGAACTTACCTCGAACTACCTCGCCGTAATTGACCTCGTCATACTGAAAAGCAAAAATTTCTTCCATCACAACGCTGTCACCCTCTAGGCCGACAATTTCTGATATGCTAGTGACCTTTCTCGTTCCGTCTCTAAGTCGGTTCACCTGGACAACAACTTCGATCGCACTAACTATTGCTCGTCTAATCGCATCTAGCGGCTGGTTTAGGTTCGCCATCATGACCATAGACTCAACACGGCCAATAGCATCTCTAGGAGAATTGGAGTGTAAGGTTGACATAGAGCCTTCGTGACCGGTGTTCATTGCCTGTAACATCTCAAATGCCTCTGAGCCACGACACTCCCCAAGAATTATTCTATCGGGTCGCATCCGCAGAGCATTAATAACCAAATCTCGCTGCGTAACCAAACCTGTACTTTCTATACTCTCGACTCTCGTTTCCAAGCGAACTAGATTCGGCTGTTCTAAGCGAAGTTCAGCCGCATCTTCGATAGTGACAATACGCTCGTCATCGCTAATGTATTGTGAAAGAGCGTTAAGTAATGTTGTCTTACCAGAGCCCGTCCCTCCAGAAATAAGTATATTAAGTCGACACCGTGATGCGATAGAAAGAACTCTAGCCATATCAAATGACATAGAATCAAATTCCACCAACGATTCTAAATCAATATTTTGCTCTCTGAACTTCCGAATCGATATCGTCGTTCCATCAAGAGCAATTGGAGGGATGACGATATTAACCCGACTCCCGTCAGCTAGGCGAGCATCAACAGTTGGAGAAAGTTCATCGACACGTCGACCAACGCGCGAAGCGATCTGTTTAGCTATATTTAATAGTTGGGCCTCATCAACAAAAGTAATATCCGAACGCTCAATCTTGCCATGCTTTTCAAAGAAAACATTATTTGGTCCATTAACCATAATATCAGTGATAGCATTATCATCGACTAATGGTTGAATTGGTCCTAAGCCAAATAACTCATCCAACATACTTTTGACAATACTAGAACGCATCATCGTGGTTACGGGACGTTCATAACTTTGAGCAAGTACATCTACTGCACTTTTGACTTGAACTTCAAGCTCGCTTCGAGACATACCCTGAATAGCCTCTACATCTAAAGCCTCAAAGATCTGCATCCGAAATGACGAATAAATCTCTTTATTAGAACTCATCTACCCACCAATCGAGATAGCCAGCCATGTGGCTTGCCAGAGCTTTGTCCATTAATTAGGCTCGTCAGTTCTTCAATCGCATTATTGACGCTTCGTTCATGCTTATGAGCACGCTTACCTTCAATCAGCAAATGAGAAAGCTTCTTGCAATACACCATATTTAGATCAACTTTCGCACCAAGATATTTATCTAGGTCTGACTGCTCTATAACGAATGTACTTTCAGGACGATGATGATTAGCAAAAGTAACGACTCGGATTCGCTTACCGATTGAAATCTGTTTTTGCTCTAACGTTTCTAGGAGAGATTTTGCGTTGCGAATAGAAGAAACTGAAGGCTCAAAAACCACGACAATAACATCATAAGTTTCCACGAGTAGCTGAGGGTCAACTCTGAAATCTATGCTGCCCGAAAAGTCTTCGATAATGAAGTTGGTATTTCGGCTCATCAGTTCACATAATATCTGGTTGTAATTAAATATTTTATCTTGATTACTCTCTCCTTGAAGAGCAAGTAAGCGAAATGATTTACGAACTTTAGTCAAATATGACAACGCACCTTCGGTGTCTAACTCATGAATAGGAACAGCAAATTCATCAATTGCTTTTGAGCGAAAATCTTCTAACCCCATTAACACATCAATATTCGAATCACTGTACTGGTGATCGACCAAAATCGTATCAATATTTTGCGATGATAATTTAGAGCCTAGTTCAGCAGTGATAAAGGAAGTACCAATCCCTCCCTTACTACCAACAACAGCTACCCTCTTAGCTTTTCGTTTTTTACTAACTCCGGTATATGTCTCTAAATTTTTATGTACATTCATAACAAAATCAGAGAACTCGAGCTTATTTATCGGCCAGAGTAAGTAATAAAATCCCATCTCTTTTAGATCTCTAAGAGTCGAGATAGAGTCTTGCCCGCCAATAACAATAACGCCTTTTCGTGTTGGTAATTTACTTGCTATTTCCTGAGCATCAACCAAGATATCTTGGGATTCTGTTAGATCGAGTATGACGATATTATCCGTTTGTTCAGAATAGAACTTGGGAGACAAAGCTTCCCTCTTAATGCAATGCGGCTCATTCCATCCCTCAAATTGAAACATCTCTTTGACTAAATCTGAGCATTCTTTTGATTGATAAATCAGAGCACAACTAGCAGGGCCATTCGTTAGCTCAACAACTTGAGGTGTTGTGTCTTTTATATTTTTGACGAGATCAAACATAACTAGATTCCCTCTACCAATCTTTCCTTGTGAGCGACCTGACGAACTCTCGCTGCCTCAGAGAAACAATTACGGCTAAATTCCGAGCCTTCTATTTGGGGAATATCACACTTTTGGGTCACTAGAGCGTGATAAGTGATCGTAACTTTAAGATCTTTACTCTGTTTTCCGTTTTGTTGAATCACAAATGATTCAGCTGCCAAAGGGAGACTAGGAAAATAGGCGACAGCTTTGGTCACAACTTGTTTACCTTGATTGGTACGATACTCAAATAGATATGAAGCTCCAGGATCAACCTCCTGCACTTTCTGCAACAAACCTACAAGCTGCGCCTGCGTCTCTCTCAATGACATCACAGTAAATGTATAAGTGTGCGTTTCTGGGTAAACCAAATATTCCACGCCTTTTCCATTGAAGTAACGTTCAGTACAACCAGAGAGCAGCAATATAAATAAAACAGCAAATAAACAATGTCTCATCGGATAAACCCTCCTTCAGAAAGCAACTCAATTGCCGGCTCATTCCCTTTGATGGCCGGAGTCGGATCTCCAATATTTAACCAACGGTAAAAGGTCGATGTGCGCTGTATTTGTGGAATTTGAACATCTTTACTTTTTAATGGTTTAACCAGATTAACGGTTGCAACAATGATCAACTCGGTACGACGACGATCCGTGTTTGATTTTCTGAATGCAGCACCAAGTAATGGAATGTCTCCGAGCAACGGTGTTTTCTGTAGCTCTTCTAAGTCAGAACTACTCATTAAACCACCCAAGACAAAGCTATCACCATCTCCTAACTCAACAGTTGTCATTGCGCGTCGGGTAGCCAATTGCGGAACTTCAATGCCTGCTGCTTGAATATAACGTTCAACTTCACTCACTTCCGGCATAAGTTGCATGCGAATTCTTTCGTCACTATGTACCTTTGCTGTAAGCCCGAGGCGAACACCATATTCACGGAAAGTAATGTTAATAGCGTCACCAGTAGCGACAATAACGGGTATCTCACCACCAACTAGGAAACTTGCCGACTCTCCAGAAACAACCGTCAAATTTGGTTCAGCAAGGATTTGAGCTATATTTTCATTCCCCAAAGCAGTAATAACTGTCGTCAAGTCTGCGGCATCAAATTGTTGGAATAAAAATTCCCCAACGTTAGCCCCAACACTTGACCAATCAACACCAATAGTTTGCCCAAAGGTTTCAGTTACTTGAGCCACCGAAATTTTAACGTTAACTTGCTGTACAGAAGCTACTTTCAGTTGTTCAATGATTCCATCCCACGTCATGTTTCTTGCAAATATGAGCGATTCAGATTCTGGTACAGAGATAGTTTCACTCTCATACGTGAATTGCTGAGTATCTTCATATCGAGCTACTTTATCCCTAGACAGCAATGTAGCGATTAGACGGTATATATTGTCACGCTCTTCCTCACTATTTACGACACCACTGACAACGACCTGCTCACCAATAGACTCTATTTTTATATCAAGATTTGGATAGAAAGCGCGCAACTGTCTTCGTACGTGACTCAAGTCAATATCGACAACGATACGCTCGGAAAGCAAAATCTTCTTACCTTCTCCATAAATAATTATCTTTGATTGGCCTATTTCCTTAGCGAATACAACGATTGTGTTCTCATCCACGACGTTATAATCAGCAATATCAGGAGCACTAATGAAAACTGTGGATATCGGCTCACCAACTCGAATGTGATGACCGTCATTTTGAGTTATGTAGGTATCTGCGTTCGCTTTGAATGAAAGCGATATGCATAACACTATCAACCAGTATTTAGGTAATAACTCTAAGAGTTTTTGTATTTTCATTAGAGTTCATCTCCCTGATTGGATAAACGACTTGCCCCTCTTAGCTCTGCAACTCCACTGTAGTTTTCAATAACATTTCGTACATCAGCCTGAACCGGCTTTTCATATTCATAAGAACGATATACTTCAAGGTGCATCGTCTTCTCGGCGATAGAAAGTCTTGCTATATCAGTAGGATCTATCTCTAATATTATGATAATGGCGTCTTCTTGGCTTGCCTGAGTATCGGCTCTTATCAAAGAGTCACTTTCTTCGTTTTGCTCTACACCCAGCACTTTGGCATTTCTTAGTAAATGTTTTGCATGTACCCCTGTATACTCAATTGTTGCTTCTTCTACAGAGAGATTATCTTGAGGAGAGCTTATTGCTAGTATGTCTACAAAGACACCAGGTCTGATATAACCGGCGACCAAATTTTCACGGCTCACCTGGAGAGGAAACGGCTCTTTTCCATCAGAAATCAACAAATCTATATAGCCTGCATTTCCTTTTGCTACTTGAAATTCAGGCATCACTAAACGGCCCGCAGTTATATTTCGGTTCAGTAACGTAGAGGGGGAAAAATCGAGTTCAACGTCTGAGCGTACGCCTTTTTCTAGAGCCAAATCTAACAAGACTTGTTCTCTAACGACCTGCTCAGAAGACACAGGCTTGCCTCTATCTAGATCTGTCTTCGCACGCCAAATTTGGACGTAAACGTCTTCTTTTTTAGGTGAGGTAACGGCATTTTTAGTTTGATTGTCGTTCGGATTTAAAAGTAAACCGTATACCCCTAAACCTATTGCAATCAAAGCAATGATAATGGCTAATCTGGAACGCATTACACTTCTCCCACATAGATGTACTGCATTATCGAAAAGACAAACCCGAAAGATATTGCTATACCATACGGAATTCCGAAAAGTTTAATTAGTCCTAATTGAAACCGATTATCTATGAATTGGAGAATCAAATAAACCAGAGCTAACAAGCCTCCGATAACAGTTATTACTACATATGTATAAGGCCAAAAGCTTGAGGGGGTTGCTAAACTCAATGCAGCCATTAATTTAATGTCTCCGCCACCGATCACTTTTAAACCATATATAATCAAAAGCACAAAATATAAAAACGCTAATGAATAAATATACTCAATAGAGAAATGATTATGACCAATTAACATAGATAGAAACAAAGCACACCCAACTGCTTTATTACTAATCCGACGAAACTTTAAATCTGAAAATACAACATATGAAAGCAATAATAATAAAGAGCACAAAAGCATGTGCTCTGTGTATTTAATCTGTCCCATAAATAATTTTTCTTAAGGACTAATATTAGGTTAATTATTCTTTAAGAAGCTTCGCTTCCTGCCCTAATTCTGTACCCAAGTTTTTAAACCCAAGAGCCAGTTCATCAACGAAACCTTTATCGCTGAAAAAAGCTGTCACTAACAAAACAGCCATTGCAATAGCAATCAAACCATATTCAATAGCTGTCACACCTCTCTCGTCTTTTCTTAGATCAGCAATAAAATTTGTCGTATACACGTAAAGTTTAGTAATCATGATGCCATCCTTTTTTCATGCTTCTAGTGCAAAGCAATTAGATCTTAGTAATCAGATCACTTTCTCACATTCGGTTACTATCGGTTTCCCCGATATCCAAACCCAAAATACACGCGATTTAAAAGTGGTTATTTTTTCATATTACCTATCTAATTAATTTAAAGGGATTTAGCTTCTAAATTAATATTTATCCTTGAAAATTAAGTTTATTGCACCTAAAGTAAAAGTGTGATCTTCGTCACGCTTTAATTTCAAATAATGCCAATTCAAATTATTAGTATTAGCCTAATACTTACGGTGCAAAGTCTGCAGGAGGGATATATGAGGCTCACTTTAGACAATTTAATCTCATTTCATACTGTTGCCTCTGAAGGTTCGTTCAGTTGTGCTGCGAGGAAACTAGGTAAATCGCAATCAACGATAAGTGGAGCGATAAAAAATCTAGAACAAGATTTAGGATATTTTCTTTTTGATAGAGGTGGTCACACGGTATCATTAACCGATAAAGGAAAAAAAATATATGCGCTAACCACACCAATAATAAGCAAACACAAAGAGTTAAGTAACATTGCTAAAAATCTATCAAATTCAAATTTAACAAAAATAAAAGTAGGTATTGACCTACTAATGCTAAATTCAAATGTAAGAAATGCTCTTGTTGAATTTTCCGAGGAGTTTCCAGAAGTTGAGATAAACGTTGTAACAAAACCAAGCTATATTTTAGGTGATTATATCAATCGTAAAAAAATTGATATCGCGATAGGAAATCCCTATCACAAAACCATCTATAACTTTAATATAGAAGAATTATTTTTAGTTAATTGCATTTGGGTGGCGAGTAAAGAAGTCGTTCAAAACTCAAAATTCAATTCACAAAACAATCGATTGTTATTGCTTGATGGATATAAAGATATTATTGATTATTCCATCATTTCAAGCCATAACATTTGGGTATTGGATGATATTAGTACTATCCTTGAACTCTGTAGCGCAGGGAAAGGGATAGCCCTTCTTCCTCAGCATATCATTGAAACCAAAATAGTAATGAACAAATTAATAAAAATACCCAGTGATACTCAATTGTTTGGTAAGCAAATATATGCGTCTATGATCTGGCCATTGCACAGTGAATTTGGAAAATATCATCAGTGGATTCATAACAGACTAAGAAGTACCTATCACCTATGAAACATGAACAACAACTCTATTAAAATATGAAGTATCTCTGCCTTTCAGTTTCATTGATATTAATTAGTTTTAATAGTGAGATCTCAGCGAAAGTGACTCATATGAGAGACTCGATAAACTCTTATGAAGAACTGCAAGAAAATCAAAGATTGCAGCGAATTGTGGTTCCGAAAAGCAAGAGAATACACGAACTAAGAGCTTCCAAAACCGATCCACCCGTACTTCTATCCCATAAAATCACTGACAGCGTCAGCAATAAATATACAATATATCAAACTCACATTGAGCGTTCTGCAACAAAGTGGAAAATTCCAGCATCATTAATCGTTGCTATGATACACGCTGAAAGTTTCTTTGATCCAAATGCTGTTTCCCACGCCTCTGCTATTGGATTAATGCAAATTCTTGTTAATGGTGGGGCAGCTGAAGTTTCACGTGAACTCTATGGCAATAGACCTATCAGAGCACAAGATCTCTTTATCCCTGAATTCAATATTGATGTAGGGACCGCTTATTTGCATCTCTTGGAGACGAAGTATCTCAACAACATTCGCTCTTCTAGCGCGAGAAGACTACTAGCAATTGCTTCCTATAACTGTGGCTTGTCTAATCTAATGAAATACTCCTTCGGTGATAAAGACATCAGTTCATTCTCCAAAAATATCAATAAGTTATCAGTTGATGAGTTATATACCATGCTAACAACACAATTACGTATTGCAGAAACAAGAACTTACGTAGCAAAAGTGTACAAACTAAACAAGCAATACCAAGCCTTGCTCAACTGATGCATATATTCTTATATGGCGATGGCGATCATTAAATTTCTAACCTAAAATTTGAATTAATAACAGCTCTGGTAATTGAATACAGTGTCAGGGTTGTTTCGATAATGTCTTATAATAAACCGTGGACTTACACGTAGCGGATACCGAATCAAAAATAGCTGTAATTTCTTATCAATGTGGCTACAAGGATGTGTCGTATTTTTCAAGAATTTTTAAGAAAAGGACGGGCGTAACCCCTGCAAGCTACAGACGTGCCTGCACAGATAACAGAAAACGCTAATTTTACTCCCTAAAAGAAAAAATCATGGTACATTTAACATGATTTTAACAAAAATAACTTAGCGAAAAACATGGAGTTAGACAATGATTCAGCCTAACGAGTTTAGCCAAGAACAAGCAACAGCTCTCCCTACACCCAATGACATGATTTTAAAATGGGCAGAAGAACGCCCAGATGAAGTCTATTTGAAACAGATTATTAACCGCCAATTTGTCGAATTTACTTATAAAGAAGTAGCCGACAAAGCACTGAAATTGGCGTCAGCATTAGAAGGACTCGGAGCCCAACCAGGCGATCGAGTCGCTCTCGTATCAAAAAACTGTGCAGAGTGGTTCATCTGCGATCTTGCAATGATGTTAGGAGATTTTGTCAGCGTCCCAATCTTTCCAACAGCGGGGGCAGATACCATTCAGTACTGTATTGAGCATAGTGAAAGTAAAATTGTGATTGCGGGTAAGCTTGACGATCCTAAAGCCACTCAAAAAGTACTTGATGACAATCCGAGCTTGGTGAGTATTTCACTGCCATACGACAGCGCAGCGAAGTGCCAACACACTTTCGAGAAGCTCATTGAGACACATGAACCATCAACCAAACGCCCTCAGCATCACGACGATAAGCTGATGTCACTTGTTTATACATCGGGTACATCAGGGTTACCAAAAGGCGCAATGCTCACCTACGGCGCGTTTACTTGGTCTGTTCAAAGGTTGATTGACCATATTGGGATCCAACCTGGCGATCGCCTGTTTTCTTACCTACCGCTTGCTCATATTACAGAACGCGTTTACATCTTTGGTTCTTCAGTAATGGGGGGCGTGGTTACGGCTTTCCCTGAATCTTTAGACACCTTTATTGATGATGTGAAAATGCATCGCCCTACGCTGTTTATTTCAGTTCCTCGCTTATGGACTCTATTCCAGCAGCGAATCCAAGACAAATTGCCACAGAAGAAACTGAACTTCTTACTGAAGATTCCGTTTATCAACAACATCATTAAGAAGAAACTTGCTGATGGCTTAGGGTTAGACCAAGCTCGCGTTCTTGGATGTGGTTCTGCCCCTGTATCACCTGCTCTACTCGCATGGTATGAGAGCGTTGGCCTGCACATTACCGAGGCATGGGGCATGACAGAGTCTTTCGCCTACAGCACGCTCAATTACCCATTCAGAGCCGATAAAATTGGTACGGTTGGTAATGCAGGTCCAGGGATCGAACTCAAAATAGCTGAAGATGAAGAGATTCTAGTTCGAGGCAAAGGCTTATTCTCTGGTTACTACAAGAATGATATTGCAACCCAAGAATCTTTTAACTCGGATGGTTGGCTTCATACCGGTGATATCGGTGATATCGATAGTGAAGGTTACCTAACGATTCGTGGGCGTAAGAAAGATACCTTTAAAACCGCTAAAGGTAAGTTTGTTGCCCCTGTACCAATCGAAAACAAACTGTTTGAGTACAGCCGCGTAGAAATGATGTGTTTGATAGGTCTAGGCCTACCAGGACCAATCCTACTTGTGGTACCGCATGACTTCCCTAATTTCGATAGAGCTCGCTATGAGAAAACGACAAAGCGCGTTATCGAGAAAATGAACGAGCAGCTCGGTTCACATGAGAAGATCAAAGGTGTATTGATGATTAAGGAACCATGGAGCATTGAGAATGGTGTGTTGACCCCGACTCTCAAAATCAAGCGACATATCCTTGAGCAGAAATACCATGAAGTTGGTCATAACTGGCCGAAAGATAAATTGGTGGTTTGGGAAGAATAATCAAAATCGAGAGGGAGCCATTATGGCTCCTTTTTTGTAAGCTCACATTATAAGTACTTAGTATAATCCGCAGCATCACTACTCTCGTAATCTAAGCCGACATCCTTTCTCATTCGATGACTTAACGATTCCAAGCAAACAACTTGTCTAGATTTAGCCCCCTTCCTCACCTTAGTATTATCATTGATTTTAAGTACCTGAGTAACAAATATTCCGACCCAACAGGTTATTGCTTTCATGTTCTCTCTCTTGTATTCCCTTTGTATTTATCGCTATTATGAAAACAACCTGTTCGATAATCGAACAACCATTATTAACAAGAACTATAAGCTGAGATTATGGACAATAGACTGCGTCACCTTTCAGGTCTCCGTTACTTTGAAGTTGCGGCTCGCTTGAACAATTACAGCAAAGCTGCTGAAGAGCTGTTCGTCACTCAAGCAGCCGTCAGCCAGAAGATTCGACAGTTAGAAGAACAGGTTGGATGTAAGCTCTTTATTCGTAAGGGGCGTGCAATGACTTTGACGCATGAAGGGCACACACTTTTTAGACATGTCTCTGATGGATTTCAAGATATTCTGCTGGGGTTAAACAAGATCCAATCAGAACCTATTCAAGGGCTACTTGTTGTTAGAAGTCCCCCCTCTTTTGCTTCTCGTTGGTTACTGCCTAGGCTGTGGAAGTTCTCGGTAAAGCACCCAGAGATCCCAATTAAGATACTAACAGGGTGTGATACACCAAATTTAAAACATGGCGAAATTGATGTGGCTATTCGATAAGGTGAAGATCTATGCGTTGAAGAAGGCTTGATTCTTGAGATGCTAATCAAACGAACCGGTTTACCCTTTTTGTTCCCCTAAACTCGCAAACTCTTTGAACTTCACATCACCTGAACAACTCCTCAAATGTTGGCTGATTCAGTTTGATAGCGGTTGTTTCCCGTGGGATGAATGGTTTAGGCAAGCAAACATATCGACTCAAAGCAGCACCATTCAGTGGATGGAAGTCGGTACCTTTGATATGGGGCTAACCACGGTCATGGCGGGACATGGGGTTTGCTTGGCAACAGACAGCTTAGCTGGTGACTTCATCGAACGCGGCTTACTAGTGAAGCCCTTTGATATAGGCATGACACCTGGGGTTCAAGTCAACCTATGCTTTGATCCTAACTCCCCGGAGAAGAGCGTATTACCGCGTTCACCAATTGGTTGCACGAAGAAGTAAACGAGCTATTGGAAAGTTAAATCTCATCTCCCACTTCTTTATATAAACCATAAACCTAACTCAACATAGAACGGTAACGTAAACCTCCCGACACCGACAAAACTATGTTGAGTTAAAGCAACGTCGAGTTAAAAGCTACGTTGCCTCGAATCACTCCCAAAATGACTTCTTCAGTTCTTTCTCGACTTGTTCCGAAGTAATCCCGACATCTCTCAGTAAATAATCGGGTAGCTCAGACAGCTGCTTTCTGGTTCTACGATTTTGAAAGTACAGGCTTAATTTAGAATAGAATTTCTTAATTGATAATGATGACAAAAATGAATGGTTGGTATTTACTATTGCTGTGATCGTCTTCATAACCTTTCCCCTGTTGATCTTTTGCTTTGTTATGGTCAATAATCGACCAGTAGAGCAACATCGACAAACGATAGATACTGGCATTCAGTTAAGGAAAACTAATGTGAGAGAACGCACTCCACCATTCCAAGGGATCTACTATTTTTACACGGCGGCAGAAACAGGCAGTTTTAAACTCGCCGCACAAAAGCTATTTGTCACGGCTGCAGCAGTCAGCCAACAAATTCGCCAACTTGAAGAGTGGTTAGGCGCAGATCTGTTTATTCGCCAGCACCGAAAAATAGTATTAACCCATGAAGGTGAAGTGCTTTACCTGCAAGCGAAGAAAGGCTTTGCTCATATTCAAGATGGGGTGAGACGAATCAACCAAGATCCTAACCCCACTCAACTGTCGATCTCTACCGTGCCTTCCTTTGCTCAGCATTGGCTCGTACCAAGAATTGGCGACTTTCGCGATCGCCACCCTGATCTATCCATGCTAATTGAGCCGACCAATAAGCTAGTCACATTTGAAGATTCTAATGTCGATATCTGCGTTCGATACGGTCATGGAGACTACCCAAACATCGAATCACGTTGGTTGATGGACGAGGTCATTTACCCGGTTTGCCACCCTATTTATCAAGAGAAACATGGTATCTATGACATCGACGATCTGCATAAAGCGGAACTTATTGAAGACCGTTGGCCTGATATGGATTGGAATCTCTGGTTACAAGTCGCAGGGGTAAAAGCTGGCCGAACATCACTGCAATTTGATGGCTCTCATTTTGTGTTAGAAGGTGCGCTATCCGTTCAAGGTGTCGCGCTTGTTAAGCACAGCTTGGTATACCGCTATTTACAAGAAAAGAAATTGGTGCGAATCGGAAACATCGCGCTGAAGCCTAAGTACAATTATTTTTTGTGTGCGCCTCCAGGTTACTTTCATCGAGAAAAGATAAAACGTTTCGAAGAATGGATGCAGAATCAGGTTAAATTATTTGGTAATACAGGTAGAGAAGAGCTTTCGATTATCCACACCGACTACGAACTCAAATGGTCGGATAATTCATAAGGCGAAACTGGTATACTTAGCTCAAATAAATGGCGAGAACATCTCATGACACAAGACAATAATCCACTTCACGGTATCACGCTACAGAAGCTACTGACTGAATTGGTTGAACATTACGGTTGGGAAGAGTTGAGTTACATGGTGAACATCAACTGCTTTAAAAAAGACCCAAGCATTAAATCGAGCTTAAAATTTTTGCGTAAAACAGATTGGGCTCGTACCAAGGTAGAGCAGATTTACATCGACTTAAAGCGTTAATCTCTCCCTACTTTATCTGTCCCGTGTTGATTAAATACGGGACAACCCCTGTGTCTACTTTTTAGGGGCCATATCAATATCACATCTCGCATCTCGCATCTCGCATCTCTCGCATCTCTCGCATCTCTCGCATCTCTCGCAGTATGTTACAAGCAATAAAAAGCCCCGCAAGCTTTCACTTGCGGGGCTTTTTTAGCTAATTGAGAAAAGGGCTAATTACTTACCAGCTTCTTTTTCTGCTTTAACTTTTGCAATCACTTCGTCAGCAACGTTAGTTGGACATGGTGCGTATTGTGCGAATTCCATAGAGAATTGGCCACGACCAGAAGTGATAGTACGTAGGTGACCGATGTAGCCGAACATCTCAGAAAGAGGTACGTCAGCTTTAATACGAACACCAGTAACGCCAGCTTGTTGATCTTTGATCATGCCACGACGACGGTTAAGGTCACCGATAACATCACCAACGTGATCGTCTGGAGTGAACACGTCAACGTTCATGATTGGCTCAAGAAGTTGCGCGCCAGCTTTAGGCATAGATTGACGGAATGCGCCTTTCGCTGCGATTTCAAATGCGATAGCAGATGAATCGACTGCGTGGAAACCACCATCGAAAAGTTCAACTTCAACGTCTAGAGTTGGGAAGCCAGCTAGTACGCCGTTTTCCATCATAGATGCGAAGCCTTTCTCAACTGCAGGCCAGAATTCTTTAGGAACGTTACCGCCCACAACTACAGAGTTGAACTTGAAGCCAGAACCTGCTTCGCCTGGTTTGATACGGTAATCGATCTTACCGAATTGACCAGAACCACCAGATTGCTTCTTGTGCGTGTAGCTATCTTCAATTGCTTGAGTGATAGTTTCACGGTAAGCAACTTGAGGAGCACCTACAGTTAGGTCAACGCCGTATGTACGCTTAAGGATATCTACCTTGATGTCTAGGTGAAGTTCACCCATACCTTTCAGGATAGTTTCGCCAGTCTCTTCGTCAGTCTCAACTTGGAAAGATGGATCTTCTGCAACCATTTTACCGATAGCGATACCCATTTTCTCAGAACCGCCTTTATCTTTTGGAGATACAGCGATTGAGATTACTGGAGTTGGGAATACCATTGGCTCAAGCGTTACTTGGTGCTTAGGATCACATAGAGTGTGACCAGTTTGCACGTTCTTCATACCAACGATCGCAATGATGTCACCAGCTTGTGCGCTAGTTAGTTCGTTACGGTCATCAGCTTGCATCTCAACCATACGGCCAACACGTTCAGTCTTGCCAGTGAATGAGTTAAGAATCGTGTCACCTTTGTTCAGTTTACCAGAGTAAATACGAACGAAAGTTAGAGCACCGAAGCGGTCATCCATGATTTTGAATGCAAGCGCTTTGAAAGTCTCATCTGTAGAAACGATAGCGTGTTCGCCAGTTTCTTCACCGTTCTCATCCATTAGAGGCTGAGGGTCAACTTCAGTTGGTGCTGGTAGGTAATCTACTACAGCATCAAGGATAAGTTGCATACCTTTGTTCTTGAACGCAGAACCACAGAACGTTGGGAAGAATGCGATATCACGAGTACCTTTACGGATACAACGCTTAACGTCTTCAATAGAAGGCTCTTCACCTTCCATGTAAGCTTCCATTAGGTCATCGTCTTGCTCTACAGCAGTTTCGATTAGCTCTTCACGGTATTGCTCAACGTCATCAACCATGTCCGCTGGAACATCTTTGATTTCGTAGTTTTCAGGAAGACCAGTGTCATCCCAAACGTATGCTTTACGGCTTAGTAGGTCTACAACACCAACGAACTCGTCTTCACGGCCGATTGGTAGAACCATTACTAGAGGAGTTGCACCTAGAACGTTTTTAACTTGGTCAACAACGTTGTAGAAGTCTGCACCCATACGGTCTAGTTTGTTAACGAAGATCAGACGAGATACTTCTGATTCGTTAGCGTAGCGCCAGTTAGTTTCTGATTGAGGTTCAACACCACCAGAACCACAGAATACACCGATACCGCCATCAAGAACTTTAAGAGAACGGTATACTTCAACTGTGAAGTCAACGTGTCCAGGAGTATCGATAACGTTTAGACGGTGATCGTTCCAAAAACAGCTTACAGCTGCTGATTGGATAGTAATACCGCGCTCAGCTTCCTGTTCCATGAAGTCAGTCGTTGATTCGCCATCATGTACTTCACCAGTCTTGTGGATTTGACCAGTTAGCTTAAGGATACGCTCAGTGGTAGTTGTTTTACCCGCATCAACGTGCGCGAAAATACCAATGTTTCTGTATTTCGATAAATCTGCCATTGTCTTACTCTGTTAATAGGATATAAAATGCGCGCAGAGTATATCACAATCTGTGAAGACTGATAGCTTTGCATGCATTTGGGACTAAAAAACTTTGCCTTTTTCTAACATATAGAAAAAGGCACTCAGTAGTAACAATCTAAATGATTGTTAATTATAGTGCTAACCTAAAGCCTAATCGGCGTTAAGGTTAGGCTGAATTGCTGCTGTATAGAGTAGCTGAAGTGAGTTCAATTACAACTCATCAAAAGCATTAATTGCTTCCGATAATTTTTTCACACCGTGGATCTGCATTCCTGGAATGCCACCTTTAGGCATGTTAGCCGCCGGTACAATCGCTTTCTTAAAGCCGTGTTTAAATGCTTCATTTAAACGCTCTTGTCCGCTCGGTACAGGTCGAATCTCACCCGCTAGGCCTACTTCTCCAAATACCACCACATCTTTTGGTAATGCGCGGTCTCTGAAACTAGAAAGTAGAGCCATCACCAACGCAAGATCAGCACTGGTTTCGGTTACTTTAACACCACCGACGACATTCACAAACACATCTTGGTCAGCCATTTGTAAGCCGCCGTGTTTATGCAGCACCGCTAATAACAAAGAAAGCCTGTTTTGCTCTAGGCCGACAGCGACGCGACGTGGGTTAGCCAGCTGTGAATAATCCACCAGCGCTTGGATTTCGACAAGAAGTGGACGCGTCCCTTCCCACACCACCATGACAGAACTGCCCGAGGTTTCTTCTTCACCACGAGACAAGAAGATAGCGGATGGGTTGCTGACTTCTTTTAGCCCTTGGCCTGTCATCGCAAACACACCCAGTTCATTCACTGCACCAAAACGGTTTTTGTGGCTGCGTAGCGTTCTAAAACGGCTATCGGTTCCGCCATCTAATAAAACAGAACAGTCAATAATGTGCTCAAGTACTTTTGGCCCTGCTAAGGTGCCGTCTTTAGTTACGTGTCCAACTAAGAACACAGCAACGTTATTCTGTTTTGCGTAGCGCGTTAATGCGGTTGCCGATTCACGAACCTGTGCAACACTGCCCGGAGAAGATTGAACATCCGCAACGTGCATAACTTGGATCGAGTCGATAACCATGATCTTAGGTTGTTCTTTTTCTGCAACCTGACAAATCTTATCCACGTTCGTTTCTGAGAGCATCTTTAGGTGCTCTTTTGGCAATCCAAGTCGAGACGCACGCATCGCGACTTGTTGCAGAGATTCTTCCCCGGTTACATAGAGAGTCGGTAATTGAGAAGAAAGCTGACACATGGTTTGTAATAGCAGCGTTGATTTACCGGCACCCGGGTTACCACCAATCAGGATCGCAGCACCCGGTACGACACCACCACCAAGTACGCGGTCTAGCTCTTTAAAGCCACTGCTAAAACGTGGGACTTCTTGCAGATCGATTTCTGACAGCGTTTGAACCGAAGATTCAGTTGCACCGCCCGCATAACCACTCAATCGTTCATTACGTGCGACCTGAGGTGAAGCGGCTAACCTAACTTCTGTAATCGTGTTCCAAGCACCACATGCATTGCACTGCCCCTGCCAACGTGGAAAATCGGCACCACAGTCATTACACACATAAGCTCGCTTTGCCTTCGCCATAAAACCTCAATAATTTACTCAATTACACAATGATGTTGTCAATTTGTGACTTATTTGACCGTACGGATGAAAATAAAAGTTGCAGTCATACCACTTATACTTAAAGATCGATTTAAACTAGTCGATAACATAAACGCACCGTCCATTCTAACAAGAAAAGTATGCAGCAATCTGAAATTCTATCTGTAGCAGAACGTTTAATCCCGGCTTACCACGCCGAAGATTTCGAATTCCTTCTTTCTCAAATGACAGAAGGGGAATCGCCGTCTCTGAAGCTGCTTGTTAAAATGGAACTGAATCGTATCATGGCTCCGTGTACAAAGAGCATTGATTTACGCGGGCGTATTGATAATGAGTGTCGTCAGTTCACTCTCGATGGCCGTAAGCACTGGCTCGATGATATCGCTTTAAACGCATATCAACGTGGTACGAAAAAGTTTAAAGGTTACACAGAAGGCGCATGGGAGTTAGTAATGACTCCGCGAACTCAGCCTCTGAGCGTTGTTAAAACATCTTCTCAAGGTAACCACGACATTACTAGCGCCAATAGCCCGTACGAAGCGGAAGCTATTAACCTAGGTTACGACTTAAAACGCCAAGAGAACAGACTCAAGATTAGCTCGCAGGTCGAGATCACCACATCGAAAGGGCAAAGCCTACATGGTGTAACGGTTGATATCTCCCCGTCGGGTGCAAAGTTCAAAGTACCGAGCGCCTTTCGATACAACCTCGGCGAGATCATCAGCGTTAAGTTCTCAGAGCTTATCGAAAAGTCCCAAGAAAACGATGTTAACCAAGCGGTTGAATTTCGTGTTTTGGGTATCGACGAATCTTATGAGAACAACGCGGTCAAATTTCTAAGAACCATCAAGGTAAGCGACAACAATATTGTGGCTCGCTTACTCGATGAGTCTTTAAATAGCACCAGTAAGAAAACCAGCCATGAGAATCAAGATAGGATTATTCGAACTCGTACTCGAGGAATCGAACATACCTATCTAAAGCATACTTGTAACCTACCCCTGTTTTTCAGCGGCAGCGAACTAAAGCTTGCCCTACTGACGGATAACAACCATCCATTATGGCAATATTGGCACGACGAACGAAATCAACAAGCGCTGGGTACCCTGTTCAACGAGCAACGTATGAACCTGTTGGCGAAACCAGGAGTGAAGGGAACCAGTAACGTTATCTACTCTTTTACCCATGAACACCAAAACAAGACCTTGTTCTATTCAATGATGCTGCCTGAAGCCTCTCGTGAACAAAGACAGCTGTTCTGGCACATCGGTGGCAAACGTAAAAGTTGGAAGGCGTTCAAGTTCTCGGTTTTCGAACTTTCAGACACTGAGCGACAAGCATTAGCTAAACACTCGGATACGCTGGCTCAAAGCTCAGCTCAACTGACGCATTGCGGAATCTTGCAAGAGATTGGCGATCACGAAAGTGCGGCGGACTATCTTCTGAGTGAAAAGCCACGCATTCCAAGCAGTGAATTGAACCGCTTCCGTCACCCGCGTACTGTCGTCGGCAATATTCAAAGCATCTACTTTGACTCTCAGACTCGTCGTAAAGAGCCGAGATACCAATTTAAGTCACCGTTGCAACTTACATCACAAGATGGCACAGCGGCGAACGGACACACCTTAGATATTTCGAAGCGTGGACTGAGCATTAGCCTTGAACACCCAATGGTACTCAAGATTAATGATCCGGTATTAGTGAACTTCAATGAACTGCAGCTCTATGACAAGAACCTGCCACTGAGCACAGTGCCTTACCACGTAATTCGAGTGAGTCCGAATGGTCGCAACGTGCAGTTGGTTATTGCCGAGAACGCCAAGACAATGCGTACCATCGCTTTCCTTAATGGGCTTATCGATCAAAACCAAAGTAAGCTGATTAAGAAGCAAGAGATACTGCCAACACATTCGCTACTCGAATCACTGCACAACATTTTGTTGAGCAAGATGGTCAGTAACCCAATATTCATTGATAAGCCAAGTTCAACGCTGCGCTGTAAGATCATTGGTGTGAATTTCCCACTGAATAAGCATCTAACGTTACTTGCTAAACTTGGTCACAACCAAAAGTTCTCACTCGAGCCAATCTTCAAGGGTCACACCAACTCACTGTTGGCTGAGCCACTAAAAAGAATTGAAGGTGCGGAGCCTAAGCATCATGACGTGTACATTGCTGCAGTGAAGTTTGGCGACAAAATCCAGTCGGTACACACCAAGTTGGTCAAAGACTTCGCCTCAGCAAAGGAACGCATCTTATTCATCAAGAAAGCGCAGCACTTAGGTGATGTGTATGTATTGCGAGTCACCACGGCACCTATCTTTAATCCGCTAACGAGTTTATTCCAGTCGGATTTAGAAGAGCTTTCACGCATCAGTATGCATCAAGCTAAGAAGCTAGAGAATGAGGTGACGGCGTTTATCGGTTATGGCGAGATAGAGGACATTACCGATGAAGTGCTGATTCGATTGGAGCTAACACGCTAGCCTCGAGTGGCGTATTAACTTAAGCATGAAAATTGAAAAAGCAGGCTGATAGCCTGCTTTTTTTGTGTCTGAGCCACTATTGCTAAATAAGATACATAGCCAATAGCACTTAGGTAGAGCCCCTAAGGTTTCGCTTGCCAGCTGATCTTCTGTTGCTTAGCCAATACACCCGACAAGATACACAGCACACCGCCTAAACCTGCGTAACGAACAGCAGTTTGAGCTTGCTGCTCTACTTTTGGTTTTGCGTGGTAGGCAATGCCTAAACCTGCAGAGCCCATCATCACCAAGTCATTGGCACCATCACCAACGGCAACGGTATTATGTAGTTCCAATTCGTACTCTTCAGCCAACTCTACCAAGATATCCGCTTTGGTCTGCGCCGAAACAACATCGCCTAAGACTTCACCCGTCAACTTACCGTTGACGATCTCAAGCGTGTTTGATTGAGCATGGTCTAGATCAAGGGTATCTTTCAGGTAGTCAGAGAAGTAAGTAAAACCGCCTGATGCAATCGCCGTTTTCCAGCCAAGCTTATTTAGAGTATTCACCAGCCCGACCAAGTCTGGCATGAATGGCAATGACTGACGCACTTGCTCTAATATCGATTCATCCGCACCTTTCAGTGCTCCTACTCGCTGGCGTAGGCTCTGTTCAAAGTCGAGCTCGCCTTGCATTGCTCGTTCTGTGATTTCAGAGACTAACTCTCCCACTCCAGCTAGCTTGGCAATCTCATCGATGCATTCAATTTGAATCGCTGTGGAATCCATATCCATCACGATCAAACCTGGCTTAGATAAGTCTGGGACCTCGCTAAGGCAAGCATAATCAAGCTTTAGCGCTTGGAGGATTTCTTCGTGTGCTGGCGTTAGATTGCCTGACATCAAAGCCACTTCATAATGCCCAACCTTCCACGTATCGAGGATGGTGTTGTAAGTGCCAGTGAAAAAGTCGATGTCATCGAAAGATTGTGGAGATAGGTACTCACCAAACACAATCCAATTGGCCTTGGATTTAGCGAGTTGAGAAGCGAAACGAGTCTCGGGGAGTCGAGTTAATAATGTCGTATGCCTTTTTATCGGCAGATATTTCTGAGCGTCCATGTGTATGATTCCTAATTAACTATGCTAAACGTTAACCTATTGCAATTTGAAAACGCAAGTCTCAATATGTCTTAATCATAACATTTGTTTATTTCAGGCTTCGTGAAACATGAATGAATCATTGTTCTCAATACGTAACGCTTTACGAATGCTAGCCCTCATTTTGTTGGCTACCATGCTCGTTGTAACGATTAAAAATACGGTCGTGATCAGTAAAGGTAACGAGAAGATCCAAGCAAAACAGTTGGAAACTCTTACCAAGCTGCTTATCTCTCAGGCATCACTTTCAGCCAGCAAGATGATCACGCAACAAGACCAAGAGCGATTGCTTGATCTGACTAACCAGCTATCTCAAGACCGACTGGTGTTCGATACCACCATCTATGATGCAGAGGGTATTCGACTGGCTTCGAGCGAAAAAGCCCTCTCGGTACGTGAGGTTCTTGGCTTAGATACACCACTTTCAACAGCAAGTATCGGCAGACAACAGTTAGTTGAACCTATTTATTCTCCAGAGAAAACGATCATCGGCTTTATTCGAGTGACTTTTGAAACCGGTAAGATGACGGCGATTTCTGATCACCACTACCGCAAAAGTGATCGCTACATGATCGGTATGGTGTTGATGGGGTTTGTGAGTGGCGTGTTGTTCATCATGCTGATTCGCAGAAGACCAACTAAGTCTGGTGAGAACTTACTATTGAAAAATGTAAGCTCATAAACACACTAGGCTGACAATAAATACTAGACTCAGAATAAATACAGCAATCCAATAAAAAGCCCCGACGCTCAGGCAGCAACGGGGCTTTTTGTTATCTGTTAACTTATCAAGCTAAGACAAATCAAGATTATTCTTGGTCACCAAGCAACACTGAGTCTAGTGCGATAACCATCATATCGTTGAAAGTCGTTTGACGTTCATCTGATGTCGTTTGCTCACCAGTCTTGATGTGGTCAGAAACAGTACAGATCGTTAGAGCTTTTGCGCCGTATTCAGCACATACACCATAGATGCCAGCCGCTTCCATCTCTACGCCAACAATGCCGTATTTGTCCATTACTTCGAACATCTCTGGATCTGGCGTGTAGAACAGCTCAGCCGAGAACAGGTTACCGACTTTTACGCCGACACCGAGAGCTTTGGCTGCATCTTCTGCCGCGCGCACCATTTTGTAATCCGCAATAGCCGCAAAGTCATGATCTTTAAAGCGAATACGGTTCACTTTAGAGTCAGTACATGCGCCCATGCCGATCACCACATCACGCACTTTGATATCTTCGCTCACTGCACCACAACTACCTACACGAATGATCTTCTTCACACCAAAGTCTTTGATCAGCTCAGTCGCGTAAATAGAACAAGATGGAATGCCCATACCGTGTCCCATTACCGAAACCTTACGACCTTTGTAAGTACCGGTGTAACCAAACATGTTGCGAACGTCGCACACTTGAACTACTTCTTCTAAGAAGGTTTCAGCGATGTATTTAGCACGTAGCGGGTCACCTGGCATTAAAACTACGTCAGCGAAATCACCCATTTCAGCATTAATATGTGGAGTAGCCATTGAAAATATCCTTAATCTCAAAAATCGAGTAGGAGGAGGCCTCGCAGCCTCCGTCCTCTCACACCACCGTACAA